>JBBQSR010000365.1:0-4459 GCA_038234855.1 Ktedonobacterales bacterium
CAAGGAGCTGCTCACGCCGCGTACCACCCACCCCCGGCGAACAGCGCCAGGTCGCCCCCCCTCCCTGAGGCGACCACCGCTGCCTAAGATGGGGTGCGGCTCACCGAGATGGGGCAGCGGCTGCTGGCAGCGTTCTATCCCCAGACGCTGGCCGTGTATCGGCGAGCGACGCGGTTGCCGCGTGCGCATGACAGCGGCGTGGCACGCTTCTTCACCCTGTTCGAAGGGTGGTTACGTACGCTGGCTGGGGTGGGCACGTTGTGGTGGTGGAAAGGACCAACAATTCGGTTGCGCGCGTTCCATGAGCGACGACGGTCGACGGCCTACCCGGACGCCACGGGGTGCTGTGTCGTGGAGGGGCGCACCCCACGCAGCGACCCGCGCCTCCGCATGCAGCCCTTCCTGCTGGAATGGGATATGGGGCACGAGCGGCGGGCGGCCTGGGAGGCGAAGGCCGCCAAGTATATTCGCTGGATCCTGGCGCGACTACGCAGCGACGGTGTGCTCACCGGCGATACCCACGCGGGCTGGTATCTTGCCCTCTTCGTCGTCGCCCCGGCGGCGCGCCAGGCGACGATGATCGCCGAGGTGCTTACTGTCGCCTGGGCGACATTGCCCCGGCGTGCCGAGATCCGCTGCCGAGCGTATGTGACCACCTTTGCCCAGCTGGGGGCAGCACCCTTTGCCACGATCTGGACGACGATCGGCGCGACAGTCCCTGACGAACCGTTCTTTATCGCCCCCGCACAGTTGTCGGCGGCGTCGAGCGGGGGTCTGGCCTGGCCCTCGGCGCTGCTATCCCGCTGGTCAATGGAACACTTGGAGGCCGAGTATGCGCGCCAACAGGCCAATCTTGCGGCCCTGCGCGAGCGTTGGCGGCGTGAGCATTCGGGGGATAGGTGATGAGACTTTGGAGACGGATGCAGCGGTGGCTGTGGTCCTTGGGGTGGACATCACTCCCACATCAGCTGCCCTGGCGACCCTGGCCGCGTGCGTGGGCGCACTGCCGCCGAATGCGCAGCCATTGCTGAGGTTGCCGTTCTCTCTGGACGAAGATTGGCGACCCACGAGGCATCATCTAAGTCCCCGATCCAGAACAGGCCCAGCGCTGGTGTGCTGTACGCGCTATGGGCAACACTGGCGAGGGATGCCTGGCATAACGTGTCGCGGGGTGCCATGCTACACCTCAGCGACGCAGCCTGACACTGTTGCACCACTGGTTGCGCTGTGGGCCAGCGGCGTTCAACCCAGTAGCGGGCCGTGTGGCTATCGTTGTTTCGCCGATGGACGGGTGCTGTGGCTCTGCGACCATCGCGATGTGGTCCCTCATCCGCCCCTGACGTCGCGTCAATTGGCCCTGGTCGGGGCCATCCCCCCGCCGGTGCTGGATGCCACCCGCCAGCGCTGGGCCACGGCGCTCCTTGCGGACTCCGCCTGGTATCTCGTGCGTCTCGTCTGGCGCGACCGAACCGGGCGGTGGTGGCCTGATCAGGCGGGCTATCGCAGCCAGTGGGGCGCGTGACGATCCTGGCCCCGGATGGCACGGTGATCCTTGATGATCTGCTGGCTCCAGTCGGGCGTCGCCGCCGGGTGGATCCCGCCACGCCGCATACCTTGACCCACCATGCCGCTGCGCTTGCGACAGTGCGCGGACACCCGTTGCTCATGTATGACCCTGGCCCAGTCAACGAGCGCGTAGCTCACGGAACGGCTGATAGCGGAATGCTTGCCTCCGCTTGCGGGGACATGGCTCAATGTCGAGCAGCACACCGCCGCTTGGCGGCATCAATTGTCTCCCGAGGAGGCCAAAGCGGTGCAATTAAGGTGGAGCTGCCCGTCGGCACAGGCGGAACGCGACGCCCTGATCACGCTGCTCCAACAAGCGGCGTGTGACCTTTCGTAGCGAGCTCCTACTGGGTGGTGCTGCCGCCGTGATGGTGCTTGCTTCATGGCGCGAAGAGCACGAAAGGGAACAAAACAGTCGCATAGAAGTGGGCAGTGTGGCGACGATGCGCTGTACGGGTTGCGGCGCCGGCGCCAGGTCCACGCATCAGTCGTAGTCAGCCACGCCCTCCTGGCCCCCTAGCGCGTCAGCGTCCACATCGACCATGTTCTTCGCGCTAGCAACGGGGCTACGCCGCCGTGCGACCTCTTTGCGGATCATTGCATCGGTGAGCGGCGGGATGAGCGGGCCCTGTTCAGCAGGTGAGAAGCTCGCGTTGGCGGCAACGATGGCGGCATTGGCTGCACGGATCGCCGCATGCAGGCTGCGCGATGATGGCGGGCAGCAGCCGGAATTCCTAGTCACCGCGCGGCGGAGTCGGTGAGGGCAGGGGACGCAACTGCGGGAGCCACAGGAAGAAACGGACCTCTTTGCTGAAAAAGTCCTCGGTTTCCAGAAAGCAGATGGTGGCACGCGACAGGCCATGAGTTAAGTAGAACAGCAGGGCGGCGCTACGGGCATCCGGGGTATGCGTTATGAGCAAGTGATTGCGCTTGTGCTGAGCCATGGTCCTTATGACCAGAGTCGGGTACATAGCATAACGATGCAGCGCCATTGTCACGTCCTCGGTGGGGAAATAGTGTAGCCAGCGGTGGCCAAACATCCCCCGTGCCAGGGCATCGAGCGGGAAGAGGTGATGCGTGGCGGTGATGTAACCAGTGGAGAGTGTGATAAACTGTCATCGTGATAGGGCCTACAGACGACAGTTCAGTGACCAATTCTCAGCAAGGTGGCTGGTGAACCAACAAGCGATAGTAGCCATCCAACAACGAGAGAGACGACCGTGAGAACAACGCTCAATCGTGCTTGCCGTCGCTCAGCAGCACGCACTTGGCGCCCAATTGTTGCATCGATCAAATGGGCGATTTCAGCATCACTGGTGATCCACTCTCGCACGAGACTCAGCCGTTCGATGCGTTCATCAAGTCGGTCGACAATATTCGCGACATTTATTGGCTCTCCTCCTTTTGGTATTCCTGTAATTTGATCGGGTCTCATTCCTGGTTGGCTCACTTGAGATGAGGAAGCCGATTGCGGAAGGATTCGTTGTTGCGTAAGCACTGCAATTGCTTTGCTAATATCATTTTGGAAGGCACGGATGTAAGGTGTGTTTAACATGGATGTTCTCCTCGTATGTGAGCACGATGTGGCAATGCACGCAATTAGTCATCAGCAGGTGACGAGAATTAAGTGCAGGGGGGTCAATGTCTGACCGAAGCCAGCTATGGCGGGCATTGTCCCGGTAAGGCGAAGAGATAGATTTCCATTCGCACTTTACTAAGGTCTTCGCCTAATAATAACAACGGATCATGATACGAGGTACCAACAAAAACGAAGCCTTTTTGCCCAAGCTTGGCAAGTGCTTCGTTGATCTTCTCGCCCACCGCATTCGCTGTCTCAATATCGTAGGGATTGCCTGTACCTGTGTAGGTGATCACCAATCCAGCACGCCGTCCCTGAATGGGAGGAAATGTGCGCATTTGTTGCTGGACCGAGTTGATAGCTCCTGGATCATCATGGAGTAATGCCTGTGCATCGACATTGAAAGGCAAAGATTGCGGCGATAATTCCAAGCAAGGCAGCGGGGGCGGTTTTGGTGGAGTGCCCGATGCTGAGGCCACCAAAAAGATGACGGCGAGCGCCAGCAGTAGATCAGTAAAGAGCCAGCCAGCAATGGGGAAAATTCCCCAGCGCGATGAGCGACGGCGACGCATGCAGCCCCCTCCGTTACGGACGTTTGAAGATGGTACGAATCCGTTCAAACAGGGTTGGTTTTGGTGGGGCCGCAGCTGGCGGGGGGCCGTAGGGAACTTGATGATTTTGCAGATATTGCCGCAGCAGATTGATCACCACAGGGTCATTATTGCCCGCGACCACGCCTAAGAGACGCACGATGATGTCCCACTCCTGGCTCAGGTCTCGCCCATGCCGCTCCATGGCAGTGACGACGGTCTGGAAGGGATGGAAAGATTCCTTGACATCCTGCGCCGCATCGCCCAGCTTTCCCGCCGCTTTATGGACGGTGTCAACATCTTTCGCGAAATTCGTTACTGCCTCGGCTTGGCTCTGAATGCCAGTATCTACCCGACCCATTACCGTCTCTATCGTTTGTAACAGTTCATAGAGTTTACGATATTCGGGATTCTTGGCTGCATCTCCTGGTTCGAAGGCGAGCATGCCAGAACGTAGGCTAAGAGCGAGGAGTTCTTGGTTCATCCAGGTATATATCGCTTTGCCACGCCAATAAGCCACCAGAGAAAAGCCCTGGCCTAGGAAGGTGAGCAGCAGCAAAACGCCCAGCACCGCCGCGTCGAGCAAGGTGAAGTTGGCGAAGGTGAACCAGTGTGCACTGCCTCGTGTTATGACGACATGCCAGGGTCCGATGGTAACCGTTTGCACCAGCGGAAAGCCTGACTGCCACAATTGCAAGAACGGCGTAGTGGCAAGGGTTTTGTC
>JBBQSR010000366.1:0-4454 GCA_038234855.1 Ktedonobacterales bacterium
GGTGGGCAACTGCGCGGCTACGCCGCCGCCGCTGGTGCAGATCGGGTGGCGACAAAATCGTCCTAGCATTCAACGCTTGAACGCGGCGGAAGCCTACCGCTCATCAGGGCTGCGAACACAGATATTCGCTGACCCATTGCCAGAGCGTTCGGCGCACTTCGGTCATCTGCTCCGTCGTTGGTGAGTGGATCGCCAGCCAGACCATCCATTCGCCCGTGTGCGGGCTGCGATAGACTGCCGCCTGGCCACCCCGCACCAACTGACACAGCGCGACACGGGCTTGGGGCGGCAACTGGGTGGGCGACACGGTCGCCAACCATTCCATTGCGCCATCCTGGGGCTGAAGCGTGTACGATGCAATGTCGTGGGGAGCCATCATCGTCGTTCCTCCTAAGTCACTACCGAACCGTGCCGAAATGGTGCGAGTCGCCGCCTTGCTGCACTCAGGATAGCGGTAATCCTTCACAGGCGGCTCACGCGCAATCGCCTTGGCGAGACCGGGCCACCACGAATGCTGGTGCCGCCGCACCATCAGCACCACCAGTACGAACAATTGCCAGTTGAGGGGCATGCTCCATTCGCTCTCCCTGGTGCTTCCCGTGATAAGGCTTCGCCGTCAGTCCATTCCCTAGAATGGAGAACGCAGCGTTGCGCGAGCGTCAACGCGCTTCACGCCCATCTGCGGTGCCGCTTGCCAAGATGACGTCATCGCGATTGTCGGCGACCATGTCGCGCACGGTTGCCAGTTGGGCCGATTTTTCGTCGGCGATCCCGGCCAGCTTCACTATGCGAACTCGTTGATGGGTCATGTAACTGAGTGCGACGGCCCAGGCGACGGAACTCACCGTCAAGACGGCCCCGCCCGTCATGATGACGAGCGTGGTGAGGCGCTCATTCGGGGCGAGATGCGACCAAAAGGTGAAACCGCGCCGTCGATTCAGCTGACGGAGCAAGACGGCGTTGATTCCCAGAATACGCGCGACATTTCGTAACGTATGGGTGGCCTCGGCGGACGCGGTGTGCGCCATGCTGACCGTCTTGGGTGCGGTGGCTGTTTGTGCCATGGAAGTTCTCCTCGAATCGTGTAGGTGCGCGGCACGCTTTCCCTGGTCATGTGCACGCGCTCAGATCGCCAGCGCCGGGGGTATCCGCATAGATTGCCGTGGCGCTTATGAGACCAATGTCACGCGCCGCGCCGCACGAGCTAGCGGCAACGATCACGGCCTCATGGATGGTATGAGATGCGGATAAGGCGGTTGTGCGCCGTTGGGTTCCCCATGCCGCGTAGACCATTAGGCCTCATGGGCTGGGTGATCTCGGGGGACGCGTTGAACAAGAATTGGTGCGTTGGTATGGGCCACGCACGCCGCAAACGTGCCCCCTAGGGGGAGCAGGTGGTGCACGCCACGTTGGTGCCGGTGCGTCAGGGCGATCATGTCAGGCGGATGCTGCTGGCAATAGCGGGGAATGGCCGTAGCGGGATCACCCACGAGCACCTCACGCGTCATATGCGCCTCCGGCGCTTGAGCTTGCAACCGCACCGCGTCGGCGGTGAGCGCGATACGCGCGTCATCGACGGCGGTGGCCGGTGCCGCAGGGGCGACAAAGGTGAGCAACGTGAGGTCCATGGGCCAACCGTGGAACATGGCACGCAGGGCGGGGAAGATGGCTTCCGCCGCCGGGGTACCATCCAGCGGGACGAGGACCTGGAGGGGCGTGCCGCCCCTGGTGAACGCGGTGGGTTGTTCCGCGCGCACCAACAGCACCGGGATGGCGGCCTGTTGCACCACCGCTTCGGCGACGCTGCCCAGGATGACGCGCGCGACCCCACTGCGCCCATGCGTACTCAGCACGATCAGATCCGCCTGTTCCTCCGTCGCTTGGAGGGCGATAACGGATGCGGCGTGCCCCAACCCAACTTTTCGCGTCACGGTGATCGCTTCTTGGGGGAAAGGAACCGCCCGCAGATAGGCCTGGGCCTGTTCGGTTATGTCCAAGGCAACATCGGCGGCGGCAACATCGGGTATGGTCAGAGTATCGGCGACTACGCGACTCACGACCAACTCGCGCGGTGGGGCGGCCTGTGCCAATAGGGTGAGCGCCGGGGTCAGGGCGACTTCGGCCAACGCGGAGCCATCAAGCGGAACCAGGATCTTCATCATATCGCCTCCTTGATCATGCTGGCGTGGGGAACCACGAGTTCAGGATGGGTGCGCTGACAGTGCACTACCATCGGCAAGGTGGTCGCGTGCAGGACGCGATTCACCACGCTAGCCTGGTCATGGGGTTCATGGCCGGTTGGCCCCAAGACGCCCATCGCCAGCAGATCCCAAGGCTGCACCGGGGCACCGTCCAGTCGTGGAATAGTACCCAGTTCGCGCAGCAGCGCCTCGCTGACATCGCTGGCTGGCTCGATGTGACTGCTGATGGTGACGCGCGGCGGCACCTGTGCGCGCAGGCGCTGAGCCAATTGATCGAGATACCACCGCACTTGAGCATCTGGGGGCAACATCGTCTCACGATGGGCGGGTAACGCCCCAAAAGCACCGTGCACCACCTGCACCAGATGGATCATGCCCCCACTCTCCCCGGCGAAGGCTGTCGTGACCCTGGCCGCGGTTGCCAGAATCCCTTCCGCGACCGCCGAGCCATCCACTGGAATCAGCGTGCAAAACGGGCGATCTGCCGAAGGGACGCGGATGCCCATGCCCTCGCGCAGCAGCAGCACGGGGAGGGTGGTACCCAGGGTCACGCCTTCGGTCAACGCTGGCGTTTGGGGGTGTTCGTGGCCTGCACCGCAGCCGCTACCGAGCACGATCAGGTCAATGCCGAGATGCGCAACGAAGGCCAGCACGGTCGGGGCATCGAGGGTGGGCACCTGAACGACCTGGACGGGGTGCGCGGCCCAGGTGGCCCACGCGTGTTCGTCAGCGGTGGCAAGGGTTGCCAGTCCCATGAGCGATGTTCCCTCGGTCTGCACCAACCGCCCCGCCGCATGAAAGAGGGGGGCGGCATCGGGCAGGGCGTCGTTGACGACGAGGATGCGGGTGAACATGGTGAACACTCCTTTCGCGAGCGGCCTATTAGGGGACGATCACCAGGCGAGTGTCCACCGCCGTCGCACCGGGGGCGGCCCACGCGACATCGGTGCGCTCGGTCGCGCCAGGCAGGGCCACGCTGAGGTCATTCGCGACCGCCAAGACGCCGCGCAACCGATGGGCATCTTCTTGGGCCGCCGTGCGTTGCCCATACGAACTGACGTCGCTGGTCAAGGTCACGACACCATCCTGGACGCTCACGCCAATCGCACTGGGGGTCAAGCGTTGATCCCAGGTCAATGCATCCATGACAGCTTGTTGGAGCTGGGTGTCCGTGATTGTAGGAGGAGTTGTCGCAGTCTGAGTAACCATTGAGCCAAGTCCTTTCCTTGCAACGGGTGGCGGATGTGTCCATCGCCCACTCGCACCATAACTGCTGGCCCTGGCTCCACGTGCGTGAGCGTGACTATCCGTTGGTGCGTAGCGCACCGGGCTTCGTGGTGGCCGTCGGGATCATGACGCTCTTCCAAGATAGAGGGGCAGTGAGGCATTAGTTCCAGGGGAATCCTCCGACGGCCTACGGATGGCGCTCGTATCTTGCTGTACTCAGCATACGGGGCGGTAGTCACGATTCCCTCTCGAAGACCACCAGTCCCCTCACAATTCGCCCAAGGAGGAGAGACGGAGCCACGATTTGGGGGTGCGGCACTCATTGAGAACACGTCGTGTCGTCACATAGGCTGCTGGTGATGGGATGCAGCTACGTTTGTCACCCTCTTCCCATGTCAGTTCTTCCCTTTGCCCTTGGTGACAGGAATGTTGCGGCTAGGCCTTCATCGGTGGTTACGAGGTACTCTGGCAACCAACAGCGACCCTGGTTCTCATACTCGCCCACCCTTGAGCAGGGGTAAATGGTCAACAACTGGCACCTTAGCCAAATAACAACCGCATCCCGACGATAAGCAGGCCGAAGAGCGCCAGCCCACCGCAGACCAGAGGAATCAACCGCGCAAAGCGCTGTGGTACGAACATATCCGCGACGAAATCATTGCCAGTCGCATCACCTCATTGTCGCGCGATCGTGGTCAGCGGGCAGCGTGTGCCATTGGCGACGAAGATCATCACTTCCGTCATGACGACGATCACCGCGACTAGCACTCCCAGCCCCCGCACATGGTAAATGCCGCTGTAGAGGATGTACCCAATCGCCGCGCTCTCGACCACAAATACTACTGTGTGCAGCAGTTTAATACCAAAGTGGAGGAGTCGCAGCCGCTTTCCTTGATTTACCAAAGCAGCTTAGGGAGGTGACGATGAGCGTGGCGATAGCCATGAAACTTGGTCATAGCATGGCGAATGGGGGTGCGCAGTAACGTTGGCCGATTTCCTCTCCCTTGCCAGGGTCTGGTACAATCG
>JBBQSR010000367.1:0-4397 GCA_038234855.1 Ktedonobacterales bacterium
TTCGATGTGACCTCTAAACCCCCCGCCACCATCGAGTGGGAATAGCGCGTTCCACGCCGCGCACCGTCGTGGTGCGTGTGCTCGGCCCTTACCAGCCCATGCCCACCAATGAAACGCCACCGTCACCCGAAACGTGATGAAACCAAGGTGGAACGTGTCACGTTTCGCGACATCTTTGGGGGGGAATGCTCCATGCAACCATCGAATGCCATTGCCGCGCCAACGTTACCCGTGTCGGCCCCACTGACGCGGCTGCTGCTGGGCTTCGCGGTGCTGACGGGATCGGTCCTGTTTTTCTTGGGGACCAGTTGGGACATCCAGTGGCACACCTTCATTGGGCGCGACCGCACGCTCATTCCGCCGCACATCGTCATGCTGGCGGGGGTGACGCTCAGCGGGCTGAGCGCGCTGGCATCGGTGGTGAGCGAGACGGTGGCGGCGCGGCGTCGCCCTGGGCTGGCGCGGCACAGCACGGCCTTCGCTACGGGCTTCCAGAGTTCGTTGGGGGCCTATCTGGCGGGCTTCGCCGCGCTGGCCGCCGCCATCGCCTTCCCGCTGGATAGCTATTGGCACGCGCTCTATGGCGTCGATGTCGCTATCTGGGCACCCTTCCACATCATGTTCATCTTTGGGATGGCGTTGGTCGCGCTGGGGGCGGCCTATATGTTCGTTTCCACCGCGCACCTAGCCGAGGGACTGGGCGCGCGTGGCACCACGCGCGCGGCGTATGGTGGGGCGATCCTGGCACTGGGGACGATGCTGGCCCTGCTGACGCTGCTGCTTTTCGACGCGACGAAGGGGGCGTTGTACCCCGTCCTGGCGGGCTTCCTGGCGGGCTGGGTGCTGGTCGCCGCGAAATATGGCATCCCCTGGCGCTGGTCGGCGACGGCGGTGGCGGTGACGGCACTGGTGCTGGCGGTGATCGTCTTCGCCTTCGTGCCGCCCGCCACGGATGCCCTGGTCGCCAGCGAGCAACTGGTCTATCGGCGCGGCAATGCGGCGCAGTTGGCAGTGGTCGCGCTCAGTTGGCCGCTGCTACCCCTGCTGTCGGCCTTCCTGCTGGATCTCTTGCTGGTGGTCGGCAAGGTCGGGCAGGGGCTGGCGACGCGGCTGCCGTGGTTCGCCGTCGCGCTGGTGCTGCTCAGTGGGGCATGGGCACCCGCCGCCGATCCGGCGCGGGCGATCGTCGCGGCGCTGGCGGTGGGCACGTTGAAGGGCATCGTCGCGCTGGCCTTCGGCATCCTCGGCGCGTGGGGCGGGGCGAAGGTCGGCCAAGAGATGGGCCTGGGCATGCGCTTCGTAGAAAGGTCGTGACGCCGATGCCCAAGGTCGTACAACATCTGTTGCTGGCGCTCGGCATCTTCGCGCTGGTCGTGCTGGCGGGCGAAATCGGGCTTTCCGTCGCGGCGACCCAGCATAGTACCACCCCCGCCCAGGTCGTTTCGGGGGATGTGGGTCCCTATCCCCTCACGCTCAGCCTCTACACGGAACCGGCGCACGCGGGGTTCGCGTTGCCCTTCGCCATCGCGCCGCAGCCGGGGACGAGCACGGCGCTCACCTACGCCGTCACCTCCGTGCCCGCGCCGGGGCTGCATGCCACCGAGATTCGCGGTGCCGTCACGCCCGACCCGCAGGTGGCGGGCGGCGTGCAGGGCACCGTCGAGATCACCGTGAAGGGACAGTGGTACCTGCACATCGTCGTCGATGGCCCATCTGGCGAGGGCGTGATCGACTACCCCGTCACGGCGACGGCACCGCCGCCTATCCCGCTCTGGTTGGGCTGGTTGATCGGTTTCACCCCGATCTATGGCATCGTCGCCTTCCTCATCATCCAACGCAATGGGAACCGTCGGCGGACGACGGCGTAAGGACGATGTGCGGGGGGGAAGTGAGCGGGCAGCTCAATAGGCGGGCGGGGAGGGTCAGCAGGTGCATTCGTTGGCCCTCCCCGCCCGCCTACGCCCCCTTATGGCAAGGCAAAGGCATCGATGGTGTTTGAGCCGGGCGCGGTGAACCACAACAGCCCATCTGGCCCGATGACCATCTGGTCCGGTCGTTCGCCATTGCCCGCGAGGGGATAGTCGGTGAAGGTCCCGTCCGGCGTCATGTGGGTGAGCATGCTGGTCTGGAACTGCGAGCACCACAGCGACCCATCGGGTGCGAGGGCCAGCCCGCGCACGCCGCCGCCGCTGGTCGGTAGCGGATATTCGGTGATCTTGCCGGTGTCGATGCGCAGGTGCCCCAGACCGTTTTGCTCGGTGAACCAGAGGTCGTTCGCCATGCCTGCGATGATCGAGAATGGTCGGCTACCGGCTGTCTTGATGGCATACGCCTTGATGGTGCCATCCGTGGTGATGCTAGAGATCGCGTTGTTGCCCGCGTCGGTGAACCAGAGTTTGCCATCTGGCCCGGCCACGATCATCTGGGGGATGCTGGTCGGGGCGGAGGTGGCGGCACTCGCCAGATTTGGGATGGCGTATTCGGTGATGGTGCCGCTGATGGTGATGCGCCCGATGGCGGGCAAGATCTGCCCATTGATGCTGGCGGCGCTCTCGGTGAACCATAGCGCGTTGTCTGGCCCCGATGTGATGCCCAATGGCCGCGCGTAGGTCGACGATAGATTGAATTGCTTGAAGGCCCCTGCCGTCGTCACGTAGCCGACCCGCCCAAAGCTGGTGTTGGTGAACCACAGATTGCGATCTGGCCCCACCGTCAGCGCGGGGGCGGCGGCGGTGACATCGGGCATGGCGAACTCGCGCCCCAGCACCCCCTGCGGTGTGATGGATCCGATCCGCGCTTTGTTGAGCTCGGTGAACCACAGGTTGCCGTCCGGCCCCAGCGTGATGGCTTCGGGGCTGCCATTCTTCGTGGGCACCGCATAGGCCGTGAAGGCCCCCGCGCTGCGGTTCGGCGGCCCACTGGCGGTGACGATGCTGGTCGCCACCGTCGTTGACCCGCCACTACAGCCGACCAGGCCAAACGCCAGGGCCAGCGCGCCCAACACGCGCACGCGCCACCAGCCGCCGCTCCCCAACACGATCCCCATGAACGATCTCTTTCCTTTCGCCGACGTCGTGCCTCTTCCTGCCCATTATGGCCACCGCGCGCGCGCCTGTCAATTTTGTAGGACGAGGCGCACTGATAGGGGCATCGCCCGCCGCATAAGGCCAGCGTAAGAACTGTATGGTTTGCTGTGATAGAACGTCCATTCAGGACGTATCTGTCAAGAGATGGCGAGAATCATGGGTGATAATTGCGAGAGCACGCCATCCAAGTGGGCAGACTTGCCCTTGACCTGGATGGTCTCTGGTGCGATACAATAGTCAGAGTCCCTGGTGGGTAAGGTTATGGTTGAGCAGAGAGGTGCATGATGAACGCTTTAGGAGCTACGCACAACTCGATAATCTTTGCCGGATGGCGCAGCGCGGCGATCGCGCATCGCTCGCATCCGGTCACGTCGCGGCGCATCCGCGCGGAGCGTTGCGCGCTCATCACCCACAACTGGGTGTTTGACCGCTATTGAGTCAAGGACGACAAGCGGTGTGCGCTTGTCGGGAGGAATTTTCATGGCGACGATTGAATTCGTTGGGGTGACGAAACGCTACCCTGGCACCAACCAGGCAGCGGTGGAAAACGTCAATCTGACCGTTCCCGATGGCTCGCTCTGCATGTTGCTGGGCACCTCTGGCTCTGGTAAAACGACCCTACTCCGCATGGTGAATCGCCTCATCGAACCCACCTCTGGCGAAATCCGCATCGACGGCTCCCCCAACACGGCCCAGGATGAGATCGCGCTCCGCCGTAGCATCGGCTACGTCATCCAGCAGGTCGGCCTCTTTCCCCACATGACCATCGCCGAGAACGTGCGCGTGGTCCCCAGCATCGAGGGTAAGTCGAAACACGAGATCGATCCGCGCGTCGACGAACTGCTGAACCTCGTCGGCCTGGCCCCCAAAGATTTCCGCAACCGCTTCCCCCGTCAGCTTTCCGGTGGGCAACAGCAGCGCGTCGGCCTCGCCCGCGCCCTGGCCGCCGACCCGGCCCTGCTGCTGATGGATGAACCCTTTGGCGCGCTCGACGCTATCACCCGCGAACGCATGCAAGACGAACTGCGGCGTATCCAGCGCGACGTGCACAAAACCATCATCTTCGTCACCCATGACGTGCAAGAGGCACTGAAGCTCGGCGACCAGATCGTCGTAATGTCGGATGGCCACGTCATCCAGGCGGGTGCCCCGACCGATCTGCTGCTGCATCCCGCGACGCCCTTCGTCGCGCGACTGCTGGGCGCGGACAACATGGTGAGCCTCTACGAGCACATCCCCGTCTCGACGGTGATGGAGCCGCCAAACGGGTATGCCGATGGCATGCGCATCAGCGCCAGCGCGCCCGTCCTG
>JBBQSR010000368.1:0-4373 GCA_038234855.1 Ktedonobacterales bacterium
CGTCTATAGTTGTCGCCACTATCGGCGCGAGATGCGGGGCATCACGGTGCCCCTCGGCAGCTATGTCTCCATCGGCGGCACCGATCTGGTGCGCCTGCCTGACGGGCAGTTTGCCGTGCTGGAAGATAATCTGCGCGTCCCCAGCGGCGTCTCGTATATGCTGGCGAACCGCGAGGTGATGAAGCGCGTCTTGCCCTCGATCTTTGTCAGCCATCCGGTCCGTGAGATCGAGCATTATGGGCAGGCGTTGCTGAACACGCTGCTCTCCCTGGCCTCGCCCGCGCAGCCGCAGCCCACCATCGTCTTGCTCACGCCAGGCGTGTACAATTCGGCCTATTTCGAGCATACCTTCCTGGCGCGGCAGATGGGGATCGAACTGGTGGAGGGGCACGACCTGATCGCCCATGACGATGTGATCTATATGCGCACCACGGCTGGGCTGCGCCGGGTCGATGTCATCTATCGCCGCATCGACGACGACTATCTCGATCCGCTGCATTTCCATTCCCATTCGAGCCTCGGCGTGCCGGGCCTGTTGAATGCCTATCGGTCGGGGAATGTCGCGCTCGCCAACGCCATTGGCAGCGGGGTCGCGGACGACAAAGCGGTGTATGCCTACCTCCCGCAGATCATCAAATATTATCTGCACGAAGACCCGATTCTGCCGAATATCGAAACCTACCTCTTGAGCGACGACCTCCAGCGGAGCTATGTGCTCGACCACCTGGATACGTTGGTGGTCAAGGCGGTGGGGGAATCGGGCGGGTACGGCATGCTCATCGGCCCCTACAGCACCGCCGAGCAGCGCGAAGATTTCCGTCAGCGCATCATCGCCAACCCGCGCAACTACATCGCGCAGCCGACCCTGGCGCTGTCACGCGGCCCGTGCTTTTTGGATAACCAGATCGAGCCGCGCCATATCGACCTCCGTCCCTTCATCTTGCACAGCGATCAGGTGACGATTGTCCCCGGCGGTTTGACGCGGGTTGCCCTGCAACGTGGCTCGCTGGTCGTCAATTCATCGCAGGGCGGAGGCAGCAAAGACACCTGGGTCCTTGATGAATGACCAGCGGGCCGACCCTGGCGCGATGATGCGAACCTTTGCCGCGAGAGAAGAGGGGGACCTCCACACATGCTTTCACGAGCCGCCGATACGCTCTATTGGATGAGCCGATACCTGGAACGCGCCGAACACTCTGCCCGGCTGATCGACGTGTGCTTGCACCAAATGCTCAACTATACCGCCGCAGAGGAGCAACCACGCTGGCAGCGCCTGCGCGCCAGCCTCAGCGCCCCCGCGACCGAGGGGGAAGTCGATAGCTCGTATAGCATCACGAAGTCGCTCACCTTTGATGCCGCCAATGCCGCGTCGATTGGCTATGCCATCACGGCGGCCCGCGAAAATGCCCGCCAGGTCCGCGAACTCATCAGCTCAGAGATGTGGGAGCAAATCAATCGCTTGTACCTGCAAATCAAGCAGACCAGCATCAACGAACTCTGGTACGCCAAGCCGCATGTCTTTTTTACCAGCGTCAAAGAGGGCGTGCAGCTCTTCCAGGGGATTACGGACGCGACCATGAACCATAACGAGGGCTGGCATTTCATCCGTGTTGGACGGTGCATCGAGCGCGCCTCCGCTACCGCGTCGCTGCTGGACGTGCATTTCCAGGCGTTTTTTCGCAGCGCAGAAACCAACGCTGAGGCGATGAGCCATCAGCATTCCTACCAAGGGTGGGTCGAACTGTTACGCTCTTGCGCCTCTTTTGAGGCGTATTGCAAGGTCTATACGGCGGCGCGCATCCAGCCAGAGCGCATCGCCGAATTTTTGCTCTTCAACCTCGAATCGCCGCGTTCGGTCTGCTTTGCCGCTGGCATGCTGCAATCGGCGCTCCAATCCATCGCCAAGTCTACCCAGCTTCGGCGTGCCAAGAGCGTCGAACGGCTGGCGGGGCGCTTCCGTGCCGGATTGGAATACGACCAGGTGGGCGACGTGCTGCAAGACGTGCATGCCTATTTAGCGAACATCCGGCGTCAGTGTTCGCAGATTCATGAAGCAGTGCATCAGACCTACGTGAGCTATCCCATCGATATTGCCCTGACGGAGCGCATCTCCGTCCAAGCCTGAGGCACCGCCCTTGGGGCGAAAGCGAGGAACAGCATGTATTATACCGTGCGCCATACCACGAAATTTCGGTATAGCACCCCCATCACGGAAAGCCTCATGGAGGTGCGCATCCAACCGCGCAGCGAACGGACGCAGCGCTGCCTCGACTTTCGCTTGAGTACCAGTCCAACGGCGCAGATCCACACCTATCGTGGCGAAAATGGCAATCGGGTGCATTATTTCGATGTCCCCAACCGGCATACCCATCTCACCATCACTGCCGAGGCGCTCGTAGAGGTGGAATCCCCGCCCGTCCTGCCAGAGGCCCTGGCTGCCACCGCCTGGGATGAATTGGACGCGCTAGCAATGGATGATGAATATTGGGATAGCCTGCAACCGAGTCACTTTACCGAAGACAGTGAGCTCTTATCGGACTTGATCGCTGAACTCCACATCCAGCGGCGCGACGATCCGTTGACCGTCCTCAAAGACATGACGAATGCCGTCTATACCACCTTTGCGTATGTAAAGGAAACGACGGATGTCCATTCGCCCATCGATGATGCCCTGCGCATCCGCCAGGGCGTGTGCCAGGACTTCGCGCACGTGATGATCGCGCTGGCGCGCTATCTCCGCATTCCTTGTCGCTATGTCAGCGGCTATCTGTTTCACGCGGGCGAGCACGCGGACCAGTCGACGAGTGGCGCGACCCATGCCTGGGTCGAGGCGCTGCTGCCAGACCTGGGCTGGGTCGGGTTTGACCCCACCAACAACACCCTGGCGGGCGAGCAGCACATTCGCGTGGCGGTTGGGCGCGACTACGCCGATGTGCCGCCGACACGCGGGGTCTTTCGCGGGAAAGCGGAAAGCGAACTGTCGGTGAATGTCTTCGTCTATCCTTCTGAATCACCGCCGCCGAGTGACGATCTGTCGCTAGAGGCCGACTGGGTGCCAGAGGCGCAAAAGGCGTCTGAGTCAGACGCGGACAGGTTTGCCCAACAGTTGGTGGAACAACAGCAGTAGCAACGAAGAATCAGGAACCTAGCCCCCATCTTTCTAGGGCCTCACGCCTCATCCCCGGTATGGAGATGCTGCTGTAACGCTGCGATTTGGGCGGCGTGGAAGGTCTGAGTGACCTGCGGTTTGGTATCGAGCGCATCGAACCCATGAAACGCTCCGGGGATTTCTACCAACTCACACGCCACGCCGCTTTCCTGTAATCGGTGGGCATAGGCCACATCTTCGTCGTAAAAGAGGTCCAGCGTCCCCACCCCGATCCACGCTGGCGGCAGGCCAGCCACATCGGGCCGTCGCGCCGCGACCCCATACGGTGGCGTCGTTGCCGCGCCAGGGGGCTGATGCAGATAGGACGACCAGCCAAAGCGGTTGTTCGCGGGCGACCAGATCATCAGTTCCTCATGCTGCACGGAGGACCGCAGCACCGTCCGGTCATTGAGCATGGGATAGACCAGCAGTTGGAAGACCACGGGGACCTCGGCGCGATCATGCGCCATTTGCGCGAGCGTCGCCGCCAAGCCGCCGCCCGCGCTCCCTTCCCCGATGGCGATGCGCTGCGGATCGATCCCCAGTTGGTCAGCATGGTCAAAGACCCACCGCAATCCCGTATAACAATCCTCTAAGGGCTGCGGAAAGGGGTGTAGCGGGGCCAGCCGATAGTCGATGGAGACGACACATATGCCCACCTCGCGGGCGAATCGCATCAGCAGGCGATCATCCATTTCAGGTTTGCCCATCACGAACCCACCGCCATGAATCCACACCAGGGCGGGGGTCGGCGTCTTTGGCGTCGCGGGACGGTAGGTGCGGAGACGCAGCGGTTTGGCTTCCGTTCCGTTGGGAATGCGCAGATTCTCGACGCGGACATCCGCCGGAGCTTTGGTCGCTCGCATCAAGCCGACCATACCCTGTATCAGCCACCAGTTGCCTTTGTTGAGCGCGAGTTTGGGCAGGCGGCGGTAGCTTTGGCGTAAGTCTGGATGGAGGACGGACAGATCGGATGCCATGATGAACTCCTCTCGAAGGGGAAACCCTGCGCGCAAAGGGGAGCAAGCGTTGACCATGTTGGAACCCCGCCTAACGCCTGAGTCATGCTGTTACTCTATCACGAGACCGTGCTAGTTTGTCTAAAGTCAAGGAGAAAGTGGGGGCAGCGCGTATCATTCCCACCTATTTCTCTGAGTGATTGCTTTTGCGGAGATGCTCCTTCGTTTGGCGAGGCAACGTCAACGTCGTCATCACCCGCGCGTTT
>JBBQSR010000369.1:0-4368 GCA_038234855.1 Ktedonobacterales bacterium
AGGGGGGCTATCCCCATTTCTTGCTGAAAGAGATGATGGAGCAACCCGACGCGGTGCAGCGCGCGTTGCTGGGGCGCATCGTCCCGAGCGCCACGGCGGCGGATGATGGCCTGACCACGCGCCTGCCCGAGGTGGCGGCATGGGCCACCGCCGAACGGCTGGCGGGCGTCCAGCGCGTCATCTTGTTAGCTTGTGGCACCTCTTATTACGCCAGCCTCATCGCTCGGTCGATGCTGGAACGTTGGGCACGCCTGCCCGTGGAACCGTGGATCGCCTCGGAGTTTCGCTATGCCGACCCCGTCATCGGGCCGGATTGCCTGGTGATCGCCATCACGCAGTCGGGCGAGACGGCGGATACCATCGCCGCCATCAAGCTGGCAAAGGCGGCGGGGGCACCCGTCATTGGCATCACCAACACGGTCGGCAGCGCGCTCACCCGCGAGGTCGATGCGGTGCTTTATATGCAAGCGGGGCCAGAGATCAGCGTTCCCGCGACCAAGACCTTCGTCGCGTCGGTGATGGTGCTGACGCTGCTATCGCTGCATCTGGCTCAGGCGCGCGGCACGCTCGACGCGGCTACGGCGACGGGGCTGCTGCACCAAATGGAGGCCCTGCCCGTGCAGATGGAGCGCACGCTGGCCATCGCCGACGACCCCGAAAACCCGATCAAGCAGGTGGCGCGCTGGCTGGCAGGGTGCACCAGCAGCATGTTCATCGGGCGCGGCGTGGGCTACCCGCTGGCCCGCGAGGGCGCGCTGAAGCTGAAGGAGGTCTCGTACATCCACGCGGAAGGCTACCCCGCTGGCGAACTGAAGCACGGCCCCATCACCCTGCTCGACGCCGCGACGCCCTTGGTGGCCATCGCCCTCCAGAGCGCGACGTATGAAAAGGTCATCAGCAACATTCAAGAGGTCCGTGCCCGCCACGCGCGCGTCATCGCCATCGCCACGGAGGGCGACCGACACATCCCTGAGCACGCCGAAGATGTCTTTTTCGTGCCCGCCACGGATGAATTGCTGGCCCCGGTGCTGGCGGTGATTCCCCTGCAACTGCTCGCCTATTACACCGCCGTAGAGCGCGGCTGCGACATCGACCAGCCGCGCAACCTGGCGAAGTCAGTGACGGTCGAATAGCCTCACCCGTGCCTCCATCGTGTAGTGGTTCGCGGGAATAACGTCCCCAACGGAAAGGCATTTCGTAGGCTCATGCGTTCATCCCCATCCTGGAAAGCGATGGGGATGAACGCATCTTCACCATGCCCCTTGGGGCTATCGTCCCTTGACATGCTGGCGTGGGGGGAGTACAATGGAGGGGATGGTCGCTCTGCCCACGCTATTGCTTGGTACCAAACTTGCAAGGAAGGGTGGCAACCATGTACCGTCGCATCGCGGCGGATCACCGTTGGGGCATGGCCAAGTGGTAAGGCAGTGGTCTTTGGATCCACGATCCCAGGTTCGAATCCTGGTGCCCCAGCTCTTTCTTCTCGGATGGCCAACGCATCCCATTCGCGAAGCGAAGGAGTGTCGCTGTACAGCACAGCCTATGAAACATACCCATTCGGTCACACCCTCTGGATCGAATGATTCGGAGGACCATAGTACGAAGCGCGCAAGCGCCTGGTACGGTTCCACCCTCATCACGCAGGTGATCGGGCACCCCGCCCGCCATCACACCTGGCAGACCCCTTGCCCCCCTGATTGTTGCCCAACCCGTGCTGGCCTGTGCCCGCGAGGGACGGTGCGCCATGTCTGACCCCTTCCCTCCATTAGCCGCCGTCGCCACGAATAGCGCGTTGCCGTTGCAGGTCACCATTTTGTTGGTGTCGCTGGTCGCGTCGGCCATTTCCTCGGCCTCCGAAACGGCGCTGACCTCCATCAACCGCATCCGCATCAAGAATCTGGCGGAGGAAGGCGACAGCCGCTCTCAACAGATCGAGACGCTGCTGGCGAAACCGAACGTCTTTCTGACGACCATCCTCGTCGTCAACAATGTCGCGGTGATCCTGGCGTCATCGATGGCGACGGTCATCGCCATCGCGCTCGTCCCCCGGTGGGGCGAGGTGCTGGCGACTGTGCTGACCTCGTTGGTCGTGCTGATCTTTTGCGAGGTCACGCCCAAGAACGCGGCGGTGCAGAACCCCGAATCCTGGGCACGGACGCTCATCCCCATCATCAGTGGGTTGGCTTGGCTGCTGCGTCCCATCATCTTGCTTTTCAACGCCATCACGAACGCCATCTTGCGGCTCTTGGGCATTCCCTTGCGGCGCATCGGCCCCTCCGTGACGGAGGAGGAACTGCGGCTGCTGGTGAACGTCGGCGAGGAAGAGGGCGTCTTCGAGGAAGGCGAGCGCACGATGATCCACCACATCTTCGAACTGTCGGAAACGACGGTGCGCGAGGTGATGGTGCCCCGCATCGACATGATCACCCTCAGCGCCGAGACGACCCTCGCCGCCGCGGTGAAGCTGATCATGGAGGGCGGCATGTCGCGCATCCCCGTCTATGACACCTCCATCGATAATATCGCGGGCGTGCTCTACGCCAAGGACATCTTGCCCGAATTGCTGAACGGTGGCGACGCCAGCCGCCTGGTGCGCGAGATCGTGCGCCCCGCCTACTTCGTGCCCGAGTCCAAGAAGCTGGACGACCTGCTGCACGAGCTGCAAAACCAGCGCGTCCACATGGCCATCGTCATCGATGAATATGGCTCCGTCGCGGGTCTGGTGACCATCGAGGATCTGGTGGAAGAGATCATCGGCGACATCCAGGACGAGTACGACCGCGAGGAACGCGAATACGAGCAGGTCAGCCCATCCGAGTACATCCTCGCCGCGAAGATGAACATCGACGACCTCAACGAGTTGCTCGGCATCGAATTGGAAGCGGGCGAGGAATATGACACCGTCGGTGGCCTGATGCTGGCGATGCTCGACAAGATCCCCGTGGTCGGCGATGTGGTGCGCACGCCCGAGATGACGCTGACGGTGCTGGCGACGCGTGGCCGACGCATCACCAAGCTGCAAGCGATGCTGACCCATCCATTTCAGTCGCGCGACAACGACGACGCCCCCGACCATGACGCCGAAGCCCCATTGCCCCAACAAAAAAGCCGCAATGGGGCTGAAGCCCTGCCCGAAGCGACCGTCACCCCGACGCAGCACCGCGACAAGGACGAGGCAGACGACGACGAAGCACCGCTCCCCAAGCGCGAGGCGACCGGCTCCACGGCCTCTCTCGCGCGTGTCCATGGGGGCCGTCGCCGCGCCCGCCGCCACTAAGCGCGAACAACGGCACCTGGCTCATCCGCTGCGCGCGGCCAAGCCAGGTGCCCTTTCGTTTATCCCCGTGTTCCGCTCATACGCGGTTTTTCTGTCATCAGGCAATTCGCGCCAAAATCTTTTCAGGAAGAGTCGACATCGCATGATCACCATCGTCCCGTATGATCCCCGCTGGCCGGGGGAATTTCGCGCCATCGCCGCCCCGCTGCGCGTCGCGTTGGGCGCGTGGGCCGCGCGCATCGACCACATCGGCTCGACGGCGGTGCCGGGTCTGGCAGCCAAGGACAAGATCGACATCCAGGTGACGCTGGGCGACTTCGCGGATGTGGATGCTAGCGTCGCGGCCCTCAGCGCCATCGGCTACCAACCCTGGGGTGAACCGATCATGCGCGACCACCGCCCGCCAGGGGCGACGGGACCCGAGGCGGATTGGGAAAAACGCATCGTCGTCTCACCGCCCGATGCGCGCCCCACCAACATCCACCTCCGCGCGGCGGGGCGACCGAACCAACGCTATCCGCTGATCTTCCGCGACTATCTGCGCGCCCACCCCGTCGCCGTTGGGGCCTATGACGAGATCAAGCGGCAACTCGCGCGGTATCACCCCGACGACCACGAATTTTACTATGACATCAAAGACCCCGTGTGTGATATCATCATCACCGCCGCCGAGGATTGGGCACGCCAAACGGCCTGGATGCCGGAGCCTTCCGATGGCTAGGGCTGGGCGGCACAGCCCAAAGTCGTCGCATAGACCTCGGCCAATCGCGCGGCGATGGCTTCCTGGGTGAAATGGGTGAGCGCGCGGGCGCGTCCTGCCAGCGCGTGCGTTCGCCACCACGTGGGGTCGTCCGCCAGCCGCGCCAGCGCGGCAGCCAGCGCGGCGGCATCGCCCTCGGGGAAGACCGTCCCCGCGTCGCCGATGACGCGCGGGATCTCGCCCGACGACGACCCCACCACGGGCACGCCACAGGCCATCGCCTCGACCAACACGCGCCCGAATTGTTCGCGCCAGTTGGGGCGGCTACGCGAGGGTAGCACGAGCGCGTCCAGCCCGACCATGATGCCGGGCAAGGTAGGCGCGGGGGTGA
>JBBQSR010000370.1:0-4361 GCA_038234855.1 Ktedonobacterales bacterium
TTACCCGCCGCCCCCGCCGACGCGCTCACACGCCATGCGCCTGTGGCCCTGCGCGGCGCGTTGCCCGCCGTGCCCCACCCCACCAAGGCCGACGCGGATCGGCTGCAACTGCTGACCGTGCACGCTCTGGCGTATCGCTACCCGGAAAGCGGGCGCGGCATCAGCGCGGCGGATTTCACGCTGCGACGCGGCACGCTGACGGTGGTGACGGGGCGCGTCGGCGCGGGCAAGACGACACTGCTGCGCGCGGTGCTGGGCCTGCTGCCACGCGACGCGGGCACTTTGCAGTGGAATGGTGCCGAGGTCGCGGACCCCGCCGCCTTCATGACGCCGCCGCGCTGCGCCTACACCGCGCAAACGCCCATCCTTTTCAGTGAGACACTGCGGCAAAACCTGCTGCTCGGCTTACCCGAAACGGCGGTGGATCTGCCCGCCGCCCTGCGCGCCGCCGTGCTGGAACACGACCTGACGCTGCTGAGTGATGGCCTGGAAACCCCGGTCGGCCCCAACGGGGTGAGGCTGTCGGGCGGTCAGGTGCAGCGCGCGGCGACGGCCCGCATGTTCGTGCGCGACGCGGAGTTGGTGGTCGTCGATGACCTCTCTAGCGCGCTAGATGTCGAGACGGAGCGCCAGATATGGGATCGCCTCTTTCAGCGACCTGATGTGACCTGCCTGGCCGTCTCGCATCGTCGCGCCACGCTGCAACGCGCCGACCACATCATCGTCCTCGACGATGGCCACATCGTCGCGCAGGGCACCCTCGCCGAGGTGCTGACCACCCCTGCCATGCAGCACCTCTGGCAAGACACGCCAGAGGGGTGAGGAACGAGGGGCGGGAGCTAACCATGTAGTCATGCCGATGGCGAGAGCGCGTGGCGAGGAAGGGCCAGCGAGTTCACCCGCTGGCCCTTCCTGCCTTCCCCTTACGGAGCCGTGAGCGAGAAATCGGTGAAGCGCGCCTCGGTGCTGCCCGAGACGAGCGGCACCGCGCCAACGCCGATGCTGCCACTGCTCGCTTGGATCTCGGCGTAACCGTTCAGGTCGCCCTGATAGACCTCGACACCATTCATCGCCAGGGTGTACGTGCTTCCCTGGGCCAAGATGACGAAGACGTTACCGTCGGGGGTGTTGGTATGCCATTGGTCGGCGGAAAGCGTCAGCACAGCGGTGGAATGATCGGGGATCTCGGCGCGGATGAGGCCACTATTGCTGACGATGAAGGCCACGCCAGTCGTTGTGGTCGAACGCACGAAGAGCGAGGCGTAAAAGGTGTTGGTAGCATCGGCAGGCGGCAGCAAACGCACGCTCAGCCGAAAATCCGAGACGATGTGGTTGCTGAGGTTGCAACTCGACGTGAAGGTGGTCGCTGCCGTGGTCGTCACGGCATCGAGGCTGCCATTGGCGAAGGCGCATTGGTTGCTGGGGTCGCTCGCAAGCTGCCAGGCCCCATCATCCTGCGTGAGGGGGCTGGCATAGACCGTGCCGCGATAGGGCGCGGGGGCTAGCGGACGCAGCAACCCACCACCCAGTGCCAGCAGCGACGCGACCGCCGCCACCGTGACGAGGGAGATCGCCCAAATGGTGGGGACACGCCTGCCCTCGGGCACGGCATATTGCCGCTGCGGGGGGGCGACCATGACCGGCGCAGCCGGATAGACATAGGGGTAAGGCTGCGGCGGCATCTGTTGCGGATATTGTGATTGTTGCGGCTGCATCAGCGCATCCCTCCCATGGCCGGGGCGGGCTGCACGGTGGCCTCGGGCGCGACCGCCTGGACCGCGACGGGCGCGGGCGTCACCCCGCCCTTGCGCAGGGCATTCGTCATCAGCACCAGCACCGTCGCGATGCCCGCGTAAAAGACGAGCGCCAAGATGAAGCTGCCATCCATCGGCAAGCCAAAGAACCAGACGGGCGCGCGCAACGCATCGCCGACGAAACCAGGAACCAACTGCAAGAAGGTCGAGCCGTTGAATAGCCCATGTTGCAGGACGGCATATCCCAGGCAGCCAAAGCCCTTGGCGAAGCGCCCAGCGATGTTTTTGCCGCGCAACAGGTAGTACCAGCCGAGCGTCGCCATGCCTGCGCCGACGCTGTGCAGCAGCCCCGCGCCGATGCGCAGCACCGCGATGACGACCCAGTCCGCCGCGCCCGAGCCGATGTAGCCCACCGTCTCGAAGATGGCGAAGCCGATGCCTGCCGCCATGCCCACCAGAAATGCCTCGGCGGGGCCACTGAGCCGCCACAGGATGATGAACGGCCCAACGGGCTTGAACCCCTCTTCCGCCAACGGCGCGACCACCGCGATGGTGAGGAAGAGGCCGATGAGTTGCGGCGTATTGTTCGTGTCGACGTTGAGCGACCCGGTGTCGGCCCGCAAAACCGCATTCAACACCAAGCCAGCGATGAGTTCGAGGACGATCGCGATCAGCGCCGCCAAGAAGGTGCCGCTGAGGAAGGAGAGCCACACCCGCCGCCAGGTGGTCGGGAAGTTGAGCCGCTGCGCCGCGAAGGTGAAGATCGTCACCGCGGGCAAGATGCCCGTCAGCAGCAGCAGGGGCGTTTCGAGCCACGGCGTCGCCTGGGCGATCCCCAGATCATATTGGATGATGCCCACCACCAGGACGAGCACAGTCAAGCCGAGCGGCAAAAGGAAGTTGGGCAGCCGCAAAGGTGCCGACGGGCGACCCATCAGCGCGCGAATGGTGAGGTACAGCCCTACCCCGCCACCCGCCAACGCGGCGAGCGCGACATAGCCGAGCAACGCCACCAGGGCGATACCCCCGACCGCCGTGCCCACCAACCCCAGGATCAACGCGACGATCGCGCCGCCCAGCAGCGTCAGACCCAACCCAACGGTACAAATGATGCCAACGGTCAAACGATAATTATCACGCGGGGTCCGCGGCTGAAACTGATAGGGCGCGTAATAACTGGGATAACCTGGTTGCGCAGGATAGCCGGGTTGAGCAGGGTATCCGGCCTGGGGGTAGCTGGCCTGGCCCTGATAGCCATAGCCTGGATAGACGGGGTAAGGGTACACTTGCTGGGGCGCTCCCTGCGGTACGCCGATGCCTGAGGTCGGCCCGGCCTGGGGCTGCCCCGGCGGTGGCCCATAGGCCGGTGTAGCGTTTCCCCCAGATACTGGATCGATTGGCGACATACGGTCCCTCTTTTGCGCGAACCACGACAAGCCTATCGTCGCATGTTCGCTTTGTATCCTCATTATCACTCGATGCAATGAAGTATAGCAAAAATAGCGCCTTTTGGGCGACTCCCCCCGGACCATCCAGTCGGGCGGGGGAAAGATGTGACCAGATACCTTGCACTCGCCGCCAGGATACGACACAATTAGGCCAGAGAATCAATGACAGCGAAGGCGAGGTATGCGGCCCATGCTGCTCCCTGATGATAATTCCCCCACCGTGCCCAATGCCCAGGTCGCGCGTCCGGGCCAGCCGAACGCCCCGCCACCCGCCGCGCCCGTGATCGACGCGGGCGGCAAGGCCCCGATCTGGCAGGTGGCGCGTCCCCAAAACGCGACGGAGGCGGGCGCGCGCACCACCGCTGGCTCGTTTGGGCTGGGCTTTGGCATCGCGTTGATCGTGCTAGCCGTGATGGTGCTGGTGCTCGTCATCGCGCTGAATGTCAACGTCAATGGCAAAAAGTTGGGTGCGGTGCCTACGATTCCCCCGACCGTCACCCCCACACAGAACGTGCTGACGCCCACGGCGACGGCGCTGCCGCCCATCAGCAATGACACGGCGACCGGCCTGGTGACGCAATTTTACCTCAACATCAGCTCACAAAATCCGCAAAACGCGTACAACCTGCTGAGCGATAGTTTGCAAGCGCGCCAGACGATTCAAGAGTTTCAGCAGCAGTGGCAAAACACCCAACAGGTGACGGTCGACCCCGCCAGCATCAAGGTCACGCCGGGCACCGACAGCAGCAACCTGACCGTCGCGCTGAGCTATGTGCAGGTGTCGAAGGATAACCCGCCCGTCAGCACCAGCGTGAACGCGACGCTGCGAGTCGGCTATGAGCACAATAATCTGCGTATCCTGTCTATCGATACACAGACGGTGCCATCGACCCCGACGCCGCAGCCCAGCGTCACCCCGACGCCGAGCGATACGCCCACCCCCGATGCCAGTCAGACGCCGACGCCAAACCCCTCCGTGACGCCAACGCCTCTCCCCAAATGAGGCCATCTGAAACAACGCGCACAGCCCCCCGCCTGATGTGGCGGGGGGCTGCTTTGTACGAGACGACCGACCAGATTACGCCTGGCACTGCCATTCACGCCACGTGTAACCATCGCGCTTAAAGATCTCATACGCGGCGTGGATGTTGGCCCACGC
>JBBQSR010000371.1:0-4359 GCA_038234855.1 Ktedonobacterales bacterium
CGCCACCTGACGGTGCTGAACCAACTCTTCAAGTACACCGCCATGCAGAGCGCCTTCAACGCCAACATGCTGGCGCTGGTCGACAACCAGCCGCGCGTGCTGAACCTGAAAGCCATCCTGGGCCACTATGTCGCGTACCGCGAGATCGTCATCCAGCGGCGCACGGCATTCGAGCTACGCAAGGCGCGCGAACGGGCGCACATCCTGGAAGGCTTACAGATCGCCCTGGACCACCTGGATGAGGTGATCGAGACGATCCGGCGGTCGCAGTCGAGCGAGACGGCGTCACGCAACCTGCGCGAACGCTTCAAGCTGTCGGAAGAACAGGCCAAGGCCATTCTGGATATGCGGCTTGGTCGCTTGGCAGCACTGGAGCGCCGCAAGATCACGGATGAGTTGAAGGAAGTGCAAGCCATCATCAAGGGCTTGGAAACGATCCTGGCGGACATCACCGAGATCCGCAAGCTGATCAAGGAAGACCTGGCTGACCTGCGCGAAAAGTTCGGCGACCCACGCCGCACCGAGATTCAGGCCGACGAGGCGGGCGACTTCACCGAGGAAGACCTCATCCCCAATGATGAGATGGTGGTGACGCTGACCGAGCAGAACTACATCAAGCGCCTACCTAGCAAGACCTACCGCGCCCAGCACCGGGGCGGCAAAGGCGTGACGGGCATGACCACCCGCGAAAATGACACCGTGATACACCTGCTCATCACCCACGCGCATGATGCGCTGCTCTTTTTCACCAATCGCGGGCGCGTCTTCCAGTTGGCGACGTATGAGTTGCCCGAGGTCGGGCGGCAAGCGAAGGGTGAGCACATCCGCAACCTCATCGGCATCGACACCAGCGAGCATGTGACGGCGGTCGTCCCCGTGCCCAAGTTCCAGGCGAACGACTTCATGATCCTAGGCACGCGGATGGGCGAGGTCAAGAAAACGGCCCTCGATGAATTCGCCGTGGTGCGCCGCATGGGCATCAACGCGATGGACCTGGCCCCTGGCGACGAACTGCTGGGTGCCCGCTTGGTGGGCGCGAAGGACCAGGTCATGCTGATCACCGCGCACGGCCAGTCGATCCGCTTCACCGTCGGGGAACTGCGGACGGCCTCGCGTGCCAGTGGCGGCGTCCGGGGCATCCGTCTAGAAGATGGCGACACAGTGGTGGCGCTGGAAGCCGCCCACAAGGGTGGCGAGGTGCTGGTGGTGACGACGAAGGGCTATGGCAAGCGCACGCCCATCGAAGAATACACCACGCAGGGGCGCGGCGGCAGCGGCATCTTGACGGCGCGGCTGACGGACAAAACAGGCCTCATCGCTGGGGCGCGCGTCCTGACCGCCGACGACAAGGATCTGGTGCTGATCTCCACGAATGGCGTGGTCATCCGCTCGCCGATCACGCACATCGCCCAGCTCAGCCGTGCCACCCAGGGCGTGCGCCTGATGAACCTGAGCGACAAAGACCAACTACAGGCGCTCGCCACCACCATCGACGAGGAAGACGATTCCGAGTTCGAGGGTGAGGACGGCGCTGGCGAGAATGGCGCGACCGGCAAGTAAGTGCCTTCGTAGAGAAAGGTCAACCATGATGTACTCGATTGTGATCGAGTGGAGCGATGGCGACCAATGTTACGTCGTAACGCTACCGGAGTGGGCGGAGCAATATGCGATGCCCTGCGGTGATGGGCGAACGTATAACGAAGCACTACAATCCGCCAAAGATGCCCTCGAAACCTTCGTCAATTTGGCACAGAGGGATCACACGCCATTGCCGTTGTCACGAGTGCATGCCTGAGCATCCACATAAGGTTTGAACACTAATAAGCGCCTCTCTTCTGTTATCTGGAAGAGAGGCGCTTATTTTTGTGTAACCTCAATAAATCGAGCTTACTCCGCTTCGACCTCGCCTTTGAGAAACCGGATGATGAAATCTACATCGGTGCGAGAGATACGCATAGCCCGGCCATCTGGATCGTCCAGGATTTTGATTCGTCCAGTTTCTACCAGTTTTTCCATCCATTTTTCGACAACGCGCCGCCCATAACCAGTTTCCAGGTTAATAAGGGCGAGTGCTTGTGTTTTGCTGACATATATCGTTGACATACTTTACCCCTAGCCCTTTCCTCGTTATTGTACCACAGAAAGCTGCTACTTAATGAGCATCTAGTGACTTTTTAGTATGTAATGTACGCTAATTAGCGTACATTGATTGCCATATATGGGGCATTGACTTTTAAAAACGTACAAGGTATAGTATAAGCGAAGGGCACCCTGCTTTTCCCTAGCCCGGTTTGTGCAGCGCGCCCTTCTATTTCACCCTCACGAAGGAAGGAAGAAACTGATGTCTATTGTAGCACCTCCCAACCCTAACCGCAACATGACTCCTGTGCCGTCACCTGAGGCCCTGGGGCAACTGAGCGCGGCGATGGCGCAGCGGAGCGCCCTGGCACGGTCGTTGCCCGACACCCTCAGCGAAAGCGAGTGCGCCGCGTTCCTGCAATGCGATGCCCAGGTACAAGCGCAGATAGATGCCTGGCTGGTTGAGTTGGCAGCAGCCGATACGTCAGCCTAGCTCGCCCAGCGCCTCCAGCGCCAGTGTCGCGGCGACGATGGCCGCCGTCTCGGCGCGAAGGATGCGCGGCCCCAACGTGATGGCACGCACGCCCGCGTCGCGTGCCATCACCATCTCCGCCGGACTGAACCCGCCCTCTGGCCCGATATAGAGCGCGATCGGTTCAGATGATTGTCCCTGCAATACCGCCCGAATCGTCGTAGCGTTTGCACCCTCCGTCGCCGCGATCAACCGCACCCCATCACCCGCCAGCCCATCCGCGAATGACCGCATCGCGTGAATGGCGGGGATCGTCGTGCGCTCGGACTGCTCGGCAGCTTCCGTGGCGATAGTGCGCCAACGGGCGAGCTTCGCGGGGCTGACGGCCTCGGCGACGGAACGCGCGCACAGCAGGGGCACGAACGCGCTGACACCCAACTCGGTGCCCTTTTGCACGATCCACTCGAATTTCGCGGCCTTGAGCAAGCCGACGCAGAGCGTCACGTGCGCGCGTGGCTCAGTGGCGGGGTGCGTCGTCGCGGTGATATGGCCGGTGACGCGCTCGCGACCTACCTCGCTCAGCGTCACCTGATGCGCCGCCCCGCTGCCGTCGAGCAAGGTGATGGTGTCACCAGGGGTCAGCCGCAGCACCGAGCGCACCTGCGCCGCGACCTGGGGCGGCAGGGTAACGCGCGCCAGATCGGCCAGCACGGCGGGAGCGACGAAAAAGCGGCCCGCGCTCATGCGTCGCGTCGCGCGATCAGCGCCAGCCAGTCGTCCTCTTGCAGCACGCGCGTCAGAGTAAAGCCCGCGGCGATAAGCGGATCTTCCGCTTCGTGGCGGCGCTCCGCGATGATGCCGCTGGCAACGAGCGTGCCGCCCGGCGCGGTCGCGGCATACAGCGCGGGGGCCAGTTCGCCGATGACCCGCGCGATGATATTCGCCACTACCAGCCGTGCCGGGGTGAGGGCACGCACCGCTTGCAGCAGCGCCACGGGGTCTTCACCTAGCTCTGGCGCGGCGGGGGTCAGCAGCGGTTCGCCAGCGGGGCCGAGGCCCAGCGTCCCCTGCGTCACCTCCACACGCTCGGTCAGGTCATTCAGCGCCATATTTTCCACGGTGGTGCGGACGGCGACGGTGCTGATGTCGATGGCCAGTGCCCGCGCCGCCCCCAGCCGCAACGCCGCGATGGTGAGGATGCCCGAGCCAGTGCCGACATCCAGCACCGTGTCGCCCGCCTGGGTCACGTCTTCGAGGGCTTCCAGGCACATGCGCGTGGTGGGGTGCGTGCCCGTCCCAAAGGCCATCCCCGGATCGATGGCGATGATGATGTCATCGGGCGATTCGGGGGTGTACTCGCGCCAGGTCGGGCGGATGACCGTGCGCCGCCCGATGCGCGTCACGTGGAAGTGTGCCTTCCATGCCTCTGCCCAGTCTTCATCATCGACGGTGCGCGTCGTCAGATCGCCGATGAAGTGGTCGCCTAGGCTCTTCAGGTGCCACAACGCGGTCGCCAACCGCTCTTGCTTGCGCGGGGCATCGGCGTCCTCGGGGATGTAGGCACGCAGCGTGACGAGCGCGCCGGGGATGTGCCGGTATCGTTGGCCGTCGTCCTCTAGCTCATAGGGTTCCTCGATGGCGACGCCACCCGCCGCGATCTCGCTGAGCAGTTCGCTGACGGATTCCACCGCCTCGGGGTGACACTGGGCGCTGATCTCAATCCACCGCACGCTCGATGCCTCGCACTTCTGCCGGACGCTTGAGCTTCACCGTCGGGGTCGGGTCCATCGCGCGGCCAAAGAACTCGG
>JBBQSR010000372.1:0-4345 GCA_038234855.1 Ktedonobacterales bacterium
AGTAACCGCAGGTCAGCACACTGCGGTGAATACGTTCCCGGGTCTTGTACACACCGCCCGTCACACCACGAAAGTGGGTCACACCTGAAGCTGGGTAGTGAACTCGCAAGAGACACGCCTGTCCAGGGTTGGGCCCGTGATTGGGGTGAAGTCGTAACAAGGTAGCCGTAGCGGAAGCTGTGGCTGGATCACCTCCTTTCTAGGGATACATTCTTCTCCTTACCGGGAAGCAATCCTAGGTCGGTCAGACCGTGAAAATGGTCTGGTTACGCGCTTTGATCGCTCTTTGCTCTTGCTGTCACTTTTCAACTGTTCATCGCCTTCGGCGAGTGATTCCCCGATCTTTATGGTCGCCGACTCACTCGCCTTTTTGTGTAGGTCGGCGGCTGAAACCGCGCCGTGGATGGCGCGCCGCCACACGCTCCGCCGTCGCGGCGCGCTGCCTTGGTTTCCCCCCGTGAGGTTTATGACGAACATGCCCACCGCCGAGCGGCGCATCACTGATAACCTGGACCTCCTCTTCGCTTCCCTGCCCGAGCGGCTGCGCCAGCGCCTCACCGCATTGCCGCGCGTCACCGACCTCATCGAGATCGTGCTGGACCTGGGGCGTGTGCCCGAGGCGCGCTTCCCCGACACCACCGTGCAACTCGATGAAGAACCCGTCTCGGATGACGACATCCGCTATGTCATCGACCGCGTGGGCACCTTTGGCGATGATAACCGCGCGGGCATCGAGCGCACGCTGCACCGCATCTCGGCCATTCGCAATCGGCGGGGCAAGGTTATCGGCCTCACCTGCCGCGTCGGGCGCGCGGTGTATGGCACCGTCGCGCTCATCCGCGATGTCGTCGAGCAGGGGCGTTCGCTGCTGATCCTGGGTCGCCCCGGCGTCGGCAAGACGACCGTGCTGCGCGAGGTCGCCCGCGTGCTGGCCGATGACCTGGGCAAGCGCGTGGTCATCGTCGACACCAGCAACGAGATCGCGGGTGATGGCGACGTGCCGCACCCTGGCATCGGTCGCGCCCGCCGCATGCAGGTCGCCCGCCCGGCAGAGCAGCACGCCGTGATGATCGAAGCGGTGGAAAACCACATGCCCGAGGTCATCATCATCGATGAGATCGGCACCGAGCTCGAGGCCCTGGCGGCGCGCACTATCGCCGAGCGTGGCGTGCAACTGGTCGGCACTGCCCACGGCAACACGCTGGATAACCTGTTGCTCAACCCCACCCTGTCGGACTTGGTGGGCGGCATCAGCAGCGTCACCCTGGGCGATGAAGAGGCCCGCCGTCGTGGCACGCAAAAGACCGTCTTGGAGCGCAAGGCTCCCCCGACCTTCGATGTGGTGGTCGAGCAGCAAGAGCGCCAGCGCATCCTCGTCCATGCCGATGTCGCCGCCGCCGTCGATGCCCTGCTGCGCGGTGAGATGCCCGCTCGCGAGCAGCGTGAACTGCTGCCCGATGGTCAACTGAAACGCCATATGGAGGCCGCCCGCATGGCGCGCCTCGAAGAGCTGCGCGGCCAACTGGTGCCCCAGAATCGCCATGCGGCGGAATCGCTGCGCGACCGCTGGACGCCCCAGCGCATGCGCAGCAGCGAGGCCGCACGTCCCACCGCCCCCGCGCCGCGCGACAGCCGCCGTCCCGATAACGCGCCGCCGATGTCGCCGACGCCCGCCGCTGTCTGGTACGACCAAGACCTCGCGCGCGGTCTGCCCGACCTGGACGAGGACGGCGATGGGGCACGCTTAGCTCCCCCGACCGCGCCCTCCGCCGAGCAGCGCCGCCGCGTCATCTATCCCATGGGCATCAGCCGTGCGCGCTTGGAGCAGGTCATTCAGGAGCTTGGCGTGCCCGCGACGGTCGGCTATGAGGAAACGGGGGCCGATACCATCCTCGTGCTGAAAAGCGTCTATCGCAAACAGCCCGACCGCGTCGAGGCCGTCCAGGCGCGCGGCAAGCCCGTCTACATCCTGCGCACGGGTACGGCGGAGCGGCTGCGCGAGGTCATTGCCGACCTTTTCGGTGCCCGTCCCACCAACGGCTTCACCCAGAACGACTAGTGGCGCTTGCGGCGACTGCCCGTGAGTAATCGGGCGAGGTGAGGCGACCGTGCGGTTTCACTCGTTTCCGTGTCGCGCACGCTGCGGCACGGGTGGTGGCTCCCCCGTACCATCTACGTATCTCGCGGATGGTACGGGGGAGCCACGGTCGTCACATCGCCTCGACGGGCACCTGCTTCGCGGTGAACTGGCTGTTGTACAGGTCGGCGTAGAAGCCGTTCTGCGCCAACAGCGCCTCGTGCGTGCCCTGCTCGATGATGGTACCGTGGTTCATCACCAAGATCAGGTCGGCATCGCGGATGGTTGACAGGCGATGGGCGATGACGAAGTTCGTGCGGCCCTGCATCAGTTCGCTCATCGCTTTTTGGATGAGGACCTCGGTGCGGGTGTCGACGCTGCTGGTCGCTTCGTCCAGGATGAGGATCGCCGGGTCGGCGAGGATGGCGCGGGCGATGGTCAGCAGTTGCCGTTGCCCCTGCGAGATGTTGCTGGCATCTTCGTTGAGGACCGTGTCGTAGCTCTGCGGCAGCGTGCGGATGAAGTGGTCGGCCCGTGCCGCCTTCGCCGCCTGGATGATGGCTTCCTCGCTGGCGTCTTCGCGGCCATAGGCGATGTTGTCGCGGATGGTGCCGTTGAAGAGCCAGGTGTCTTGCAGCACCATGCCGAACATGCGGCGCAGCGCCCCACGCTGCATCTCGGTGATGTTGACGCCATCGATCAGTATCTGCCCACCATTCAGTTCATAGAAGCGCATCAGCAGGTTGACGAGCGTGGTCTTGCCCGCGCCGGTCGGCCCGACGATGGCGATGGTTTGGCCCGAGTGCACGTCGATGTTCATATCCTCGATCAGGGGGACATCATCCTTGTAGCGGAAGCTGACGTGCTGGAACTGCACGACGCCGCGCGGCTCGGCGATGGTAACGGCGTTGGCGGCCTCGGCGACCTCCTCTGGCTCGTCCAATAGCTCGAAGATGCGTTCGGCGGAGGCGATGGTCGACTGGATGATGTTGGTGATGTTCGCCAGCATCGTGATCGGCTGGGTGAACTGGCTGGCGTATTGGATGAACGCTTGCACGTCGCCGATGGCGATCGTCCCCTGCGTCACCAAGATGCCGCCGATGACGCTGACGAAGACATAGCCGATGTTGCCAATGAAGGTCATCAGCGGCATGATGATGCCCGACACGAACTGGGCGCGCCAGCCCGCGTCATAGAGCTTACCATTCAGCCCGTCGAAGGTGTCGATGGCAGCGCGCTCGTGGCCAAAGGCCTTGACGATGCGGTGGCCGGTGTACATCTCTTCGACGTGGCCGTTCAGTTGGCCCAGGTAGCGTTGCTGGTTCTTGAACTGCGTCTGCGACCGTTTGGCGATGACCGTCGTCACCAAGATGCTAAGGGGCAACGTGATGACCACCACCAGCGTCAGCAGCGGGCTGATGGTCAACATCAGCACCACGATGCCCACCAGCGTCACGAAGGACGTGATGAGCTGCGTCAGGCTCTGCTGCAAGGTGCTGCTGATGTTATCCATGTCGTTGACCGCGCGGCTGAGGATCTCGCCATGGGTGCGCGTGTCAAAGAAGCGGAGCGGTAGGCGATTCAGCTTCGCCTGCACCTGTTCGCGCAGGGTATAGACCGTGCGCTGTGCCACGCCCGCCATCATGTATTGCTGCATATAGTTGAATGCCGCGCTCACCAGGTACAGCCCCGCCAAGATGAAGAGGATGTGCTGGATGCCCGCGAAATCAATCGCCGCGCCGGGCACATGGCGCAGCTTCGCCACTACGCCTTGCAGCAGTTTCGTGGTTGCCTGACCCATGATCTTCGGGCCGACGATGTTGAAGACGGTGCCGAGGATCGCCGCGAAGAAGACGATCAGCAACCGAGTCGTTTGCGGGCGGAAGTAGCGCAGCAACCGGAAGAAGGTGCCGCGAAAATCCTTGGCCTTTTGGACGGGCATGCCCATCGCGCCCATCATGCCGCCTGGTCCCATTGGGCCGCCAGGGCGGCCAGGACCACCGGGTCGTTGAGACGCCACTCGCTGTTCGCTCATGCCAATTCCTCCTCGGCCAATTGCGAGGCCACGATCTCATGATAGGCCTGGCTGGTCTGCATCAATTCGCGGTGCGTGCCGACGCCAACCACACGCCCTTCATCGAGGACGATGATCTGGTCGGCATCCATGACGGTGCTGACGCGCTGTGCCACGATGAAGACCGTAGCATCGGTTATTTCCTGTTTCAAGGCTGCCCGTAACCGGGAATCGGTCTTGAAATCCAATGCGGA
>JBBQSR010000373.1:0-4317 GCA_038234855.1 Ktedonobacterales bacterium
CGTGCTGCACACGCATCGGCATCTTTTCGCGCACGCGATGGGCTGGCGCGCGTACTTTGGCGGCATGTGGAACGAAAATCTGCTGTATCTGGATGGCGAGGAGCACGCGGCGCATCGGCGCATCTTGGCCCCGGCCTTCACGACGGCGCATCTAGGGCGCTACCTGGCGATGATGCACACGGTCGTGGAGGAGCGCACGCGCGACTGGGGCGCACGCGGGACGGTGGAGATCCGGGGCGAGATGCGCGACCTGGCCTTCGACGTGGTGGCACGGGGACTGCTGGGCTTCGCGCCGCCGGAGCGGGTGGCGGCGCTGCACGACCTGCGCAACGCGGTGGCACGCAATCCGCATTCCTATGGGAAGGCGGGGTACTGGGCGCACATCGCGGCGCGGCGGGCGGCGCTGAATGACGCGCTGCGCGAGGCGGTGGCGACGCGGCTGGGGGCGGGCACGGGGGACCTGCTGGGGGCGATGACGGCGGCACAGGCGGGGGGCGTGCTGGACGACGAGCACTTCCTGGGGCACATGCAGGTGTTGTTGGAGGCAGGGCACACGACGACGATGGATATGGCGACGTGGGCGCTGGGGCTGCTGGCGACGCATCCAGGGTATCTGGAACGCGCGCGGGCCGAGGTAGCGCAGGTGGCGGCGGAGCACGGAGAGGTGCCCACGCTGGCGGCGCTGCGGGCGATGCCGGTGCTGGGCCGCGCCATCGATGAGGCGGGGCGGCTGCGCACGCCGGTCGACACCGCGCCGCGCGGCACGACCGAGGCGCTCCATTTCGCGGGCTATCACATCCCGCAGGGGATGTTCGTGCGGTTGCATCTGGGGGCGACGCATCGGCTGCCGACGGTCTTCGCGGAGCCGGATGTCTTTGATCCCGACCGTTTCGCGCCGCCGCGCCAAGAGGACCGCCGCACGCCGTATGGACTGGTGACGTTTGGCGGTGGGCCGCGCATCTGCATCGGGCTACAATTCGCGCAACTGGAGATCAAGGCGCTGCTGGCGCATCTGCTGCGGCACTATGACTTCGCGCCGATCCCCGAGATGACACCGCCGAATGTCTACGATCCGGCGATGCTGGATGATTCGCTGCCGCGTGGGCTGCCGCTGCGCTTCACGGCACGGTAGAGGTGGCGGGCGGAGGAGGACGGAGCCACGCGCGAGCACGCCCACCCTTGCCCGCAGGCGTTCTGGAGGGGTCGCAACCGCCCGCCGCCCTGTTGCCCCAGGCGGTCACTCTCGTCTCGTCCTCGCACGCGAAGGCGGGCTTCATGCTCTTGCAGCCGCCCTTCCTCCTATTGCGGAAACATCCTTGAGGAGGCCCCTCCCCAATGGAGAGGGGCGAAGAGGGTGGTCAGCCGCGTAGGGCGGAGGCGAAGATGCCGGGGAGCTTCGAGGCGCTGGGGTGGGCCTCAAAATGGACGAGGCGACGACCGGTGATGGCGGCCATCTTATTGGTGACGAACCAGGGGGGCTTGGGCAGCAGGGTGAAGAGGCCGTGGGCGTAGCTGCGCGGGTAGGGGTAGAAGGGGGCTTGCACGACGCTCTTTTGCGGGCGGTCGAAGAGGAAGCTATTGTGGACGACGCCGATGCCGCTCTGGATGTCATTCGTGGTGTGGCCGGGGAAGGCTCCCCAGGTGGTCTGGGCCATGAGGAAGCCCATGCCCGTCCAGCCATTGATGGCGATGCAACCGTAACGGAGATCGGCGATGGCCTGGTCCCAAGCCGCGCCAAGCTCCTTCATGGTGGTGGGGTGAATGAGGATATTCGCGCCGAGGGTGCCCCAGAGGGTGTCGTTGCAGAAGGCGACGGCGTTGCGGAGGAAGGTGGCGGCATCCGCACCGGGGAGGCGCGTCTCGCTGAGGACGCTGTCGAAGGCCTCAACCTTGAAACACATGTCGTTGACTTGCTCGGGCGGGACGTTGAGGACGAGGGTGCGCGGCACGACATTCGGCGCTGGGGTGTCGAGGATCTGCGCGTCGGGGTGGGCGGCGAGGGTGGCGGCCTGGCGCTTGTCGGCACCGGGGTAGTACGAGACGCGCGCGGGGGTGTCGCGGATGACGGCCTGGAGGGTGCTGATGAGGTCGTCGGTCAGGTTCCAGGCATCGGGCATGACGAGCACCTGGGCGGCGATGCAGTTGAAGCCGCCATTGTGCATCTTTTGCGTGAGGATGTTCTCGGCCTGGAAGCGCAGGTCGGCCTTCGTCCAGGGGCCGGGGACGACGATGGTGGGGCTGACGTTGCCGAGTTCGCTGGTGACGCGGCGGGTATTGGTGGGCTGGTTTTGGGCTTTGTGCTGCGCGCCCTCGGGGCCGGTGCCAAAGACGATGGCATCATGGGTGCTGGCGCTGCCGGTGATGTGGATCTCGTCGATGCCGGGGTGGTTGGTGAGGTAGACGCCGCCCGTGACGCCGCCATAGGCGAGCTGGACGAAGCCATCGGTGACGAGGTCGCCGAACGATTCCTCCATGAAGGGGCCGAGGTAGTCGTTGACGGGGTTCATCTTGAGCAGGCAGACCTGGCCCTCGGCGAGCAATTTGTAGAGGACGTCGAGGGGGGCGATGCTGGCGATGTTGCCCGCGCCGAGGACGAGCGCGACCTTGCCGACGGGGTTGGGGGTGCGGTACCAGACGGCCATGGTGTCGCGCAGGTTGTCCTTGGTGACGCCGGGCTGCATCCAGACCTGGCCGGTGACGCCGCTGAGCAAGAGTTTGTCATAGGTCGAGCCAGGGAAGACATCGACAACGACCTGGCCATCAGGACGGGTGTGGATGCGATTGGCGGGGAGGTGGGGGTAGCCGGTCTTGGCGACGGCTTGCAGCGTCTCGATGTAGCGATTCACGCCGAAAAGGAGCGCCCAGGGGCCGCTGAGCCATTCTTCGCCGACCAGGGAGGAATCGGCGGGGATGCCCTTGGCCTCGGCGGCGGCGGCGACCCACCGCGCGGCGGCACGGTCGATGCGGCCACGCATGACTTCAAGGTAGGCGATCTTGCGTGCCACGGGGAGGTCGGCCCAGGTCTGCTTGTGGGCTTGCAGAACAGCGATGGCGCGATCCATCGCTTCGTGGTCGGATTCGTGAATGGAGACGAGCGGCTTGCCCTCGGGGGAGAGTGCGAGTGCCATTGTGGTGCGCTCCTTTGATGGTCGCGCCAGCGCGACCGAGGATGGGGGATTCGGGCCAGCGACGGTGCTGGGCGTTGGGGAAATGAGTCCGACTCTGTGGCTGTGGGATATTGACACAATGTTACCATGCGGGGGGGCGGGGGATCAAGAGGGGATGGGAGAAGGGGATTTACGGAGTGATGAACGGCAAAAGCTCTTCTTTGCGAAGGAGCCGATAACGCGATGCCTTCGCTTTTAGTGCATAGCTTTGTTGATGCTTGAATCCAATGTAGACAATTTCAATGCCTTTGTTTCGCGCTATCTCTATCGCAGGAATGAGGTCAGTATCAGACGAAATGAGTAGGATACGATGACAAGTCCCTTCGTAGGCGGCACGGACGATATCAACCGCCATTTGCACATCAACGCCCTTTTCGTGATAGACACCATCTTGGTCTTTTAGGAGATAGCCCAAAGTGTAGCTGAATCCATGTTTTGTGAGGCTAGCTAAGAGGCGCTGTTGATTCTGATGAAGTAGCTGACTCTTTGGATCTTTCGTATCACGGACTGCGCCAATATAGTATCGCTTCTCGGTGAGTGTTGCATCGCCAGCAAGAAACTTCGCAAAAGCAGCGTAGTCGAAGGCTAAGAGATGAGACAAATGCAGCGAGCGCAACTTGTAGTAGAAATTGCCACCATCGATCATAAAATGTGTGCTGCCAGAGACATCTTCCGCGTATATTCTCCAAAAAAAAAGCCCTGCAAACAGCCCGTAGGCCGTTGCAGGTGGTTTTAACTTTGTTATTTTACCTGATGGGGCTAAAGAAGTCAAGCCTTGAAAGGACTGAGAACAAGGAGTAAGCACTATTCCTAGAGGCGGGGGTCGACGGGTTCGCTTTCGAGGGCGAGGACGGCGAAGGCGGGCTGATGGTAGCGGTAGAGGGGTTCGGCTTGGGTGAAGCGGGTGAGGGATTCGATGCCGAGGGCGAACTCGCGCATGGCGAGGGAACGCTTGGTGCCGAGGTTGCGTATGCGCAGGCGGGTCAGGTTGGCGGGCAGCAGGTAGTCGGGGCCGTAAATGATGCGGAGGTAGTCGCGGCCACGACATTTGATGGCGGGTTGCAGAAGTTTGCGACCCTGGCTGGCGGTGAAGGTGAGGGGCTTGACGACCATGCCTTCACCGCCAGCTTCGGTCAATTCGTGCCACCAG
>JBBQSR010000374.1:0-4312 GCA_038234855.1 Ktedonobacterales bacterium
CATTTGGATGCTCGTGTACGCGCACCTGGACCCTAGCGGGCTGAGCGTGCGAACGGTGCTCGCGCATGCCTACCTCGCGCCGCTGCTGCTGGGCGTCAGCCTCTTCGTGCCCCGGCGCATCGTCGGCTGGGTCTGTGGCGCGCTGATCCTGGTGGCGTCGCTCAGCGTCCTGTTGCTGCGGGTCCGGCACTCGCTGGAACCCGAGATCCAGTATCCGCAATTCACCAGCATGACCTTCTTGCTGGTGATGGATCTGTTGACCCTGGGGTTGATCTGGGGCTGGGAAAGCGGCATGGAGGCCAGCATCGCCGCCCTGCAACAGGCGTACCTGCGCGAGCGCGCGTTGGAGGAAAGCAAAGATGAATTCCTCCACATCGCTAGCCATGAGCTGCGTTCCCCGCTGACGCCGATCATGCTCAGCAGCCATCTGCTCGAAAAGCGCATCCGCGATGGCCGCCCCGCAGAGGAATTGCTGGAGCTGACGACGACCCTGCGGCTGGCGGGCAAGCGCATGCAGACGATGGCAGAGTTGCTGCTAGACGTGACCAAGCTCGATGTCAACCGCTTCACCCTGCAACTGGCTCCCTGCGACATCGCCCAGGTCATCCGCGAGGCCGTCGTGGCACAGACGGCGCAGCGCCATCGCACCGTGCAGCTGGTCGGTGTGGACGCCCCACTGGTGGTGACGCTGGACGAAAACCGCATTTGGCAGGTGCTGAGCAACCTGCTCTCGAACGCGATGAAGTACACCCCGCACGAGGCAGCGGTCGTCCTGACCCTCAGCGCCACCCCCGCCGGCCTTCAGATCGCCATTCAGGACGCGGGGCCAGGGATCCCCCGTGCGTCGTTCGACCACCTCTTCGACCGCTATTATCAGTTGCCCGATGTCGACCAGCGCAAGGATGAGGGCTTTGGCCTGGGCCTCTACATCTGCCGCGAGATCGTCGAGGCGCATGGCGGGCGCATCTGGGTGGAATCGACGCTTGGCCACGGGGCCTGTTTCCTCTTCACCCTGCCACAGCCTGCGTCAGTCCAGGTCGCGGCGACGGCGGGCACCGAGCAAACACACCAATAGGCGCGCTCGGCGTCGTCATGGGCGTGGCCGCGTCGCGGTGGCGACAGGCGTGCGTGGTTGCCTACTCGTTCGTCGGCTGTGCATCGTTCGCGCTGATGGTATGCGGGTCGTCCGTGGGCGGTGTGAGGACCGCTGGTTCATTGTCGCCGCCCAACCGCCGCCGCGCCGTCTCGCGTCGCCCGGTGGCTGGCAGGTGCTGCGCCACCGCCCCCAACCCAAAGGCGGGCATGTTGCCATAGACGGCTTCATATTGCCCCGCTGGCACGAGATACGTCTCATGAAAAATGCCGACGCTGCCATCGCCCCCTATCGCTTTGTTGAAGCGTTTCCAGGGGGCCAGATGCGGTTCGTCACGGTTCCGTGCGAAGCGTTCCAGGTCTTCAAATGACCGCCAATATTGCAGGAGCGCGATGCCGCGTCCGTAAAAAAATGGTTGTGCCCCCAAAAAGCCCTTCTCGGGATGTGCGTAGAGCGTGCGGAGCATTGGCCCCATCGCCATTGCCGTTGGCACCCATTTGTGCACGGCCCAGAAACGATTGATGCGTAGGCCAATGACAAAGACCACAAACGGTCCGTCGATCTGCGCGGTGAAGCGCCCTGCGTAGACGTTCGCCATGTTCGTTCGCTCTTTTCTGTCGCTCCGTCTGATGGCATCAGCAGCTATTCTGTATCGTCTCGTCACGACCGTCTAAAATAGACGGTATGCACTGTATGATAGAATAGAGGATGAGACTTTGTCAAGAGGAGCACCGCATGCACCCAACACGCGACCTTCCTGCCTCGTCATATGTCATCTTAGGACTGGTGATGCAGTGCGGACCGATGACACCCTATGAACTCAAAAAACAGGTCGATAGGTCGATTGGCTATTTTTGGGACTTTCCCCGCGCGCAATTGTATGTCGATCCGACACGCTTGGTGCAGCAGGGATTGCTGATCGAGGAGCGCGAGGCGGAGGGGCGGCGGCGGCGTACCTACCACATCACGGCGGAAGGCCGGGCGGTGCTCCAGGCGTGGCTGCACGAACCCGCAGTGGTCGCGGTGGAGTTGCGGGACACGGGCTTGCTCAAACTCTATTTTGGCTCTTTGCTCGACCAAGCTGATATCACCGCTCTCGCCCTGCGCGAACGGGATCTGCATCGTGAGCGTTTGGTGGACTATGAGCGCATCCAAGCCGTGTTGGCGGTCACCCCAAACACCGCGTTTGCCCACGCGACGCTGCGCGTGGGCCTCGCGTATGAACACCAATCCATCATCTTTTGGGAAGAGATTGCCGCGCATCCCCCGGCTGACTAAGGCATCGCGCTGGTTCGCGCGCCGCGCCTACGTATTGCGGAGGAAATATGCACGAGATGCCGCTTCACTTCTGACTGGGGAAGCGATGCGGCATCTAACTGATGGGCAAAATTTTTGCAAAGGGAATGCGCCAAAGCGCAACGTTGGGGTGAGTGGAGAGAGGAAGGGGGGAGGAGAATGTCAGCGAGCGGCCTGATTACTCTCGAGCGTCGGAGAGGTGATCACTACACCGGTTTTTGACCGGTATAGTGATCACCGCGAAGGTGCGAAGGGGGTCTTCGTCCACCACGGCGGAACGCCGCAGCATAGTGGCTAACCAGACCGCTTTTTGCTGAACACCGATAGTATACCTGATCGTCTGCCGAAATGCAAGGGGCCCGTCACGATTGGGGCGCGAAGACGCGCCGGGTGATCCACCCAAAGAGGCCGAGCGCGGCGAAAAGCTCCAACGTCCCCACGAGATTCGCGGGTTGGCCCAGTTTCGTGAAATAAAAGATGCCATTTTGGGTCGAGGTGATGGCGGTGAAAAGGCCGACGGCCAGCCACGCGGGCGCTGTGCTGGCCAGCAGTGCGACCTCCCACCGTTGGGTCAGCAGCCCTGACGCGAAGGGCAGCAGATAAAAGAAGAGTGTCACCACCGGGGCCGCCGCCGAGGGAAAGGGACCATTCGAGGTCGTCCAGCCCAGATCGGTGATGATGCGCGCGGGCAGATAGGCCGTCAGCAGCAGTCCCGTCTGGATGGTCGCCAGCGCGATGATGCCCCCCACCTGGACGCGGCGCACGATGGCCGCATTCCGGTTGGCGGCGGAAGGGGTGGCGCGGGGCTGCTTGCCGGTCTCATCAGCTTTGTGGGGAGCCACCGCCACACGCACCGTCGGTTGCTCGGTCACGCGGTCTTGCTGGGCGGCGGTCTTTTCCTCGATCACCATATTCTGCGACGACCCCCAGTTCTGGCCCGATCCTCGATCCATGATATCGCATTCCTCATCTCGCGCGCGGCAGGGCAGCACGCGTGCCCCGTGAGCAGGTACAAGGCCCACCCTCACCGAATCACACAAAAAAAACTCGCAGATGTCGCGCCCTCAGCATAGCAGAAAAAGGCCGCACGTCAAGGTGAATAGCGCGGCGAACGCGCTTGCCTTTCCCCTATAAAGACCCCGCAGATCCCGAAAGTGGGACAACCGTGCCCGTATTATGGGACCAATGGGCGATGCCAGGGGCGCATCTGCTCGCTCGCCTTGGCACTGTGGCCCTCTCTCGCAAAACGCGGAGGCGACGATTTTTTCGGCGTGCGGCTCATTTGGGGGACGAAGGCGAAGGGCGCGGGCGACTCAGCCGCGTTGGGCTAGCGCGCGCAGGTGGTCGCCGAAGCCGCGTAGCTCTAGCCAGGCGCGCGTCTCGCCGCCCACCACCACCGGCACCTCGCGCAGCGCCGCCGGGGAGGCCGCGCCCGTCAGTTGCAGCGCCACGCGCAGTTCGAGCAAGAAGCCCTCGATGAACTGCGTGACGGCGGCATCACCCTCGCTGGCGGCCCGCAGCATGGGGAAGCCGACGCCCACCAGCGTCGCCCCCAGTGCGATGGCCCGCGCCGCATCTAGGCCCGAGCGCACACCGCCCGTGGCGATCAGCGGCACCTGGGCGACGCTCGCCTCGACGACGCTGATGGGCGTGGCGATGCCCCATGCGCGGAAAAGGTCGCCGACCGCCTGGGTCTGGCTGTCGCCGCGCTGGCCCGCGCGCACCGCTTCCATCGCGGCCATGCTGCTGCCGCCCGCGCCGCCCACATCGATGGCACGCACCCCCGCCGCGCGGTCGCCATGATCGGCGCGGATGCCCTGGCGATTCACCTGAACTATCTGCAAGAGGCGGCACAGCCGGAGGGCGACGGCAACGCGCGCGGCGCGCTGGCCGCGCTGACGCACATGGCGGCGGAGGTCGGCG
>JBBQSR010000375.1:0-4308 GCA_038234855.1 Ktedonobacterales bacterium
CAATGGACCTTGCGCACGGCGTCGCTGGTGCCACGCACGCTGACCTCTTCCCAGCTAAAGCTGGAGGGCGTGGCGGGCGGGTCGCTGATGGGGCGCGGATGCAGCAGCAGATAATCATTGATGCCGTCCACCCGCCCCAGCGCCGTCACGAGCTGGGTCAGGTAGCGCCCCGTTCCGGTCTGGGGTTCCGAGAGATAATCGGCATTGATGGCGATCCGCATGGTGGGCACCCTCGCTGGCAGATAGAGATCGAACGGGCGAACCGCTGAGCATTCGTCCTTTCAGCATAGCACAAGGGGCACATGCGGATGGGACGGATGGGCCGCTTTCCCCGCCGCCCCTTGCGATCCGCCGCGAAATGTGGATAGATGGAGGCAACCAATACCCCATCTCTCTGCCCCACATCTTTTTTTTGGAGACGGCACCACCATGGAACCCACAGCAGACAACCAGATCATCCAAATGCTCAATGAGATGCTCGAAGAGGAGCGCGCCGCCGTCGAAGCCGTCATCGGCCTCACCTCCATGGCGACCGATCCGCATGAGCGCGAAAAGCTGGCGCAGATCGGCGGTGACGAGGTCTGGTCGTGCTCGGGGCTACGCGACCGCATCGAGGGGCTGGGCGGCACGCCGAGCCGCCACATCTCGGACTTCGCCAGCTATGTGCTGTCACTGGACTACTATCCCGAGCGGCTGCGCACCTATGGCCGCCACCAACGCTTGATCATGGAGCGCATCACCACGCTCATCGCGCAGCGCGGGCTAGACACGCCCACGCGCGACTTCCTGGGCGCGCTGTTGACGCAACACGAGTCGGATGTGTCGTGGTGCGAACATCGGGCGAACGTCTTTGAGGCGTCGCGCTACGGCGGTGAATTGCCGCCCCGCCCGCCGACACCGCCCCCCGCGCCGCCGCGCCCCGCCGCCGCGCCCGCCCGCCCGCAGCCAACGGCACCGCCCCAGCCCACGCGTCCGGCCTTCCGCGCCCCCGCGCCCGCAGCGGTCATCCCGCCGCCCGTGACCATCGTCGCGCCCGAGCCGCCCCCGGCCCCAGTCGCCGAACCCGCGCCAGCACCCGCTGAAAAGCCGCGCCCACGCCGCCGCCGGGCCACCCCCGCCGAGACGAGCGACACCCCAGCGGGCGAGTAAAACGAAAGATTTCCTGGCCGCAGCGGAGCGGCGCGATTCCCAGCCGTTATCATAGGCGCCTCACCGCGCAATGAGGGTGTTTCTTGGGGCGTTTCATCCCCATTCCGCCTTGCGAGGTACGGTAGCGGCGCGATACAATGGCTGGGGACCCCTGCCCGTCCGGTCGCATTCATCCATCCATCCCTGCATCATCATGCGGTGCCGAGGGGGACGGGCGTGCCGCAGAAACGGATTTTTGCCCATGATGACCTATGATGCCTATCTGGAGGTCTTTCCCGATGGCACGGTGTTGGCACAGGTGCTCGACCTCCCAGGTTGCATGGCGCGCGGGGCCGACGAAGCCACCGCGCTGAACTATCTGCGTGTCGCGGTGCCCGACTATTTTCGCTGGCTCAGCATGCAAGATGCCGACACCCCCACCATGTCGGGCGAGGTCGAGCTGACCGTGCGCGAGCGCGTGCCGGTCGTCATGCAGGGGCTGCACGAGGCCCGCGCCTTCTTCGCGCCCGACGCCGTGCCACTGAGCGAAGATGACCTGGGCTGGCTGCTGGCGCTGATGAGCTATGCCCACATCGACCTGATGCGCTTCGCGGGCACTCTGGCCCCCGACGTGCTCGACTGGCAGCAAAACCCCGACATGTGGACCGTCCGCCAGATCGTCGACCATCTGGCGCAAAGCGAGATCTGGCTGGCGACGCGGCTGGACGAGACGCCACAAGTACCAGTCGTGACGGAACTCGCTGGCGACAGCGTGCCGCGTTATGATAAAATTCATGAACAAGCGATGCTGCGCTACAGCGGGGCCAGCCCCGAGCAACGCGCGCTCATCCGCGACAATACCGGTGAACGCTGGTCGCTGCGCAAGTTGATGCGCCGCTCCATCGAGCACGAGCGTAGCCGCACCGAACAGGTCGCCGTGACCCTGGCGAATTTTCAGACGCGATAGCGGTGGGAGGCGGCGCGGTGGAACTTTTCGCGCAACCCTTGAATGTGAAGCTGGCGACGCCCTTTCGCATCGCTCGCAGCGTGCAATATGAAGCGCGCAATGTCCTCGTTCGCATCAAAGATGGCGAGTTGGTGGGCATCGGCGAGTGCGCGCCTAAGCATTACTATGGCGAGACGCAGGGGTCGGCGCTGGCCGCCGTGGACTATTACGCCGACCAGTTGGGCATCGACCCCTACGCCATCGAGGCCATCAGCGGGCGGCTGGAACGTGCTCTGCATGGCAACGCCAGCGTCCGCGCGGCCATCGACATGGCGCTCTATGACCTGCTGGGGAAGCGGCTGGGAATCCCCCTTTACCGGTTGCTGGGTCTGAGCGCGGTGCACGTACCGCCGACCTCGCTCACCATCGCCATCGACACCCCCACCGAGATGGCCAAGCGCGCCTTGATAGCGCGTGACTACCCCATCCTCAAGGTCAAGCTCGGCACCAAACACGACATCGAGATCATCCACGAGATCCGCGAAGTCAGCAACGCCAAGCTGCGGATCGATGCCAACGCCGCCTGGACGCTGCGCGAGGCGTTGCGGATGATCGACCTGCTCGCGCCCTTCGACATCGAGTTCATCGAGCAGCCACTCGCCCCCGACGACCTCGCAGGGCTGAAGATCCTGCATGAGCGCAGCCCCATCCCCATCATCGCCGATGAAAGCTGCGTCACGGTGGCCGACATCCCCCGTCTGGTGGGCATCGTCGACGGCATCAACATCAAGCTGGTGAAGTGCGGCGGCATCAGCCACGCGCTCAAAATGATCCACGTCGCCCGCGCGCACGGCCTGTCGGTGATGCTGGGCTGCATGATCGAGACATCGCTCGGCATCACCGCCGCCGCGCACCTCGCGCCATTGGTCGACTATGTCGACCTCGACGGCGCGCTGCTGCTGGCCGACGACCCCTTCATCGGCGTCGAGTTCGTTGAGGGCCGCATGATGTTGCCCGACGCGCCCGGCCTGGGGGTGCGTCCGCGCGACCTGCAACGCTTCGTGGAAGGCACCGCCCAGCAAAATCTGCTGCCCTCGGCCAGCAACCACGATCCCCACACGGCCAGCACGAATGGCAGCGCGACCCAACACCAGCGGGGAGGCACCGCCACCATGACCACCGCACCGCACGCCCCCACCCGCGTCGATGCCTGGGCGCTCGTCACCGCGCACGTGCAGCAAGACAGCCTGCGCAAGCACATGCTCTCGGTCGAGGCCGCCATGCGCGCCTATGCCCGCAAGTTCGGCGAAGACGAGGAGCTGTGGGGTATCACTGGCCTCTTGCACGACAGCGATTATGAAGAATATCCCGATCTGCACGAGCATACCCAGGTGGCGACAGGCTGGCTGCGCGACGCGGGGTACGATCCGCGCATCATCCACGCCATCCTCGCACACAATGACATCAACGCGGTGCCGCGCGACGACTTGCTCTCCAAAGCGCTGGCCGCGTGTGATGAGATCACCGGTCTCATCACCGCCGCCGCGCTGGTGCGCCCCGACAAGAGTATCATGGGCTTAGAGGCGTCGTCGGTCAAGAAAAAGATGAAGGACAAAACCTTCGCCCGCGCCATCAAACGCGAAGACATCACCGAGGGTGCCGCCGCGCTGGGCGTGGACCTAGATGACCACATCGCCTTCGTCATCGACGCCATGCGCGGCATCGCCCCCGCACTCGGGCTGGCATAGAAGGTCGGCGAGGGGATTTGGCCGCGAAAAGCGCGAAATTCCACGAAAGACGCGAAGAGGATATGCAAGCGAAATAAGGCAGCAGCGTGGAACGACACGGAATGGTGGAAAGATTGGGTTGTCGGCTGCATCATTCCGCGTCTTCCCGCGATCATTTCGTGTCATTTCGCGCTCTGTTCTCTTTTCGTGTCTTTCGTGGAATTTCGCGCTTTTCGCGTCCTAACACATCGTCAAGGAGGCATGGATGCCTGATGCACCCGACCAGTTCGTGACGACCGAGGAACTGGCGCGTTTCGCGGAATGTCGCCTGGCGTGGTGGTACGACCGCACGCACCCCCTCGCCCACGCGAACGGCGCGGAGCTGGCGCGGCGCATCGAATTATTGGGCGCGGTGTATGGCCCCGGCGCACGCGACCTGCCCGAGTATCAACTGCTGACCCATCTGCGCGAACGCGCGGGGGAAATCCCTATCGCCAAGCTAAAGGC
>JBBQSR010000376.1:0-4301 GCA_038234855.1 Ktedonobacterales bacterium
TAATTGTTGAATCTTTTCAGGCGATAGCAAAGCAGAATATTCATGATCAGGTACAGTATAGACCCCCTCTATTTTCAGCACGTCTATTTCTGGTCCAAACCAGCCAATTTGGACACAGCGGTCATACATCCGCCGCAGCAAATCACGATACGGCCCAGTAAACTCCCTCATTCGTTCCCCTCTGCCAGAAGCCTATTACCCATCCAACTCTTCGCGCAGCAGGAAGGGGTGCAGCACCTCGCCCGCGTCGGTGGCCTCTAGCCCGGCCTCGTGGATGAAGCGCGAGGGGGTGGCATCGACGCCGCGATAGCGCAGCAGCGTCGTCAGGTACAGTTGCCGCCGGGCGCGGGTGATGGCGACGTATGCCAGCCGCCGCTCCTCCGCGATGCCCGACAGCAGCACCGGGCCATCGCTGTTGTCCAGCGTATAGCTGCGGCGATGGGGAAAGATGCCCTCGACCAGGCCCATGACGAAGACGACCTGTTGCTCTAACCCCTTGCTCTTGTGTATGGTCATCAGTTGCACGCAGTCGCGCGTCTGCTTGCTGGCGTCCTCGGCCTGATCTTTCAGTTGCGCCATCGCTTGCAAAAAGTGGCGGATGGTGTGGTGCTTGTCGGCGATGCGCGTTAGCTCTTCCAGTTCATCGAAGCGGGCCTCGGCCTTCGCGCCGTCGTCGTCGCGGGCGGCTTCGTCGTCCTCGGCACCTTCATCCTCGCCCGTGCGCTTGCCGTCGCGTTGGCGCAGATGGGCGTCATAGGCCAGTTCGCGGAGGCTGCGGATGGCGGCGGCGGGGCGGTTGTGGCTGGCATGCGTCACCGCGCGAATCAGCGCGACGAAATCTTTGACGCCCAACTGATATTCCGCCGGGATGCTGTAGGGCTGCTCTTCGCAGCATTGCAGCAGGGTCTTGCCACCCGAAAACGCTGCCAGCATGCCATAGAAGGTCGGGGTGAAGCGGTGCGAGGTCTTGGCCGTCGCGAGGGCATAGGACCGCGAGGGGATCGACGCGACGGTGCGAAAGGCGGCATCTTGCTCGCCCACCAGCACGGGGGTAAAGATGTCTTCGAGCCGTGGCGCGGTGGGGTCGCTGCGCCTCGCCAGATACTCCTCATAGTGCCGCATGCCATCGACCAAAGCGAGGTACGCCAGGATGTCACGGGTCGTCTTGCGCTTGAAAAACGACGACCCCCCAACGGCGCGGTACGGGATGCGGTGCCGCGCCAGAGTGATTTCGAGCGAGGCCAGATGGTGATTCGTCCGCGACAGCACGAAGACATCTTTGTAGCTGAGCGGGTCGGTTCCGCCGCGCGTCTCATTCACGATGCGCTGAATCTGGTCGGCGATGCCCTCCGCCTCGCGCTCCTGGTCCTCATACGCGATGATGCTGACGGGCGGGCCGTCGGGCTGTGTCGGGCGCAACTGCTTCTCGAAGCCCTCGTTGGTGCCATTGTGCGCGATGAGGCTATTCGCGGCGGCGAGGATCTGCGGCGTCGAGCGATAGTTATGCTCAATGGGGTAGATCTTTCCCGTCGGATACATCGTGCGAAACGAGAGGATCGACTCCTCTGGACTCGATCCCCGGAAGCCATAAATCGACTGATCAGGGTCCCCCACGATGACGACATTGTGCTTCGGCGCGGCGAGATATTGGATGAGCTGGTATTGCGAGGGGTTGGTATCCTGCGTTTCGTCCACTTGCAGATAGTGGAAGCGGCCCTGCCACTTCTTGCGATAGGTCGGGCTGCTGTTGAGCAAGCCCAGCGGCACATAGATCAGGTCGGCCAGATCGTAGAGTTTGCCCTTCTTCTTCGTCTCTTCGTAGAGGGCGAAGAACTCTTGGTAACGTTTAGCCATATCGTCGAGCAAGATCAGGTCATCACGAAAGAAGTCGGCGGCGGCCTCGGGGGCGATCTGCGCCTCTTTGGCGCGGTCCACGGCGGCCAACAGGTCGGCGACGGGGGTGTTCCAGTTCATGCCGCGCGTACGGTTGCTGCGCCAGGGCCGCAGGATGTCCTCGGCCAGCCACTGACGCGGATCGCCGCTGATGAGGGCTTTGTTGAGTTCCTGCGGCGTCCATTCCAGCTTCTCACGCAGCATCAGGTGGCCGAGACCATGGAAGGTGACGACGCGCAGTTCCTTCAGATCCTTCACCAGTTTGCCGCGCCCGCGCAGGGCCGCCGTGGCGCGCTTCTTCATCTCTTCGGCGGCGGCACGGGTGAAGGTGACGCAGAGGATGACGGAGGGATCGATGCCCTCATCCGCGATGAGCCGCGCCAGCCGCTGCACCAGAATGGCCGTCTTGCCCGTCCCAGCGGCGGCGATGAAGGCGGCGGGGCCGTCCCGATGCGCGATGGCGGCTGCCTGCTGTGGATTCGCGGCGAAGGCGGGCTGGGCGGCTTTGGGCGCACTGCGGCGCGCGGGTCCCGAAACGGGCATGCGTGGCAACTTCTTCCCTGGTGACTGGCGACGATACTCAGGCTCTCACTATAGCACCAATCATCCGCCAGATGGTATACCCAAGAATGACTAGCCCAGATAGCGCCCGTCGTGTCCTAGGGTTGCTGGTCCCAGAGCAAGCCATGTTCGCGCTCATAGTCGGTGATGAGGATGCCAACCAGGTCAAGCAGGGTGGCGAGCGAATGACGTTCATCCCCCGCGCCTAAATCAATGAGATGGTGCGAAAAGGCGACGAGGCGATCAAAGTCCTCGGAGGTTTGCGGCGGTGTCAAGATGGCGGCCACTTGGGGCCATACGCGGGTGGCGGTCGCCACGGCTGCTTCTGCATCATCTGGCTGAATCAAAGTTCACCACCTCGCTTCTACTTCTTCCATCGATCTTTATCATACTCCGCGTGGGTCAGAATTGCACGAATGTAGATTTTTTGCGTGTTCCAATGAATGACGGTAATGAGGCGCTCATTATTGCCGCCGATGTTGAAGACAATATATTTGCCCACCAGATCGGCTGCGGGAAATATTGCCCGCAATTCAGCGAAATTATGAAAGCTTTCCTGCTTGATGCGCCGATACCAGATATCGAGCGCACTTTCGGCATTGGGATGCTGCTGGGCATAGGCGACGAGCGTGGAATGGGTGATGACCCACATCAGTTTCTCCCTGGGTGAGTCATTACACCGATGGCACAGCAGACTGAAACGAAGTCCCCTCCGCGACACCGGCTTGCTTGGCGGTGATGACGCCGTGTTGCAGGAACCAGGCGACAGCGTCAGCGTAGGTGTCTTCCAGGGGGCGATATTCGATGCCGAGGTCGCGCCGTGCCTTGAAATCGTTGTACCACCAGGTATGGTGCAGCAGTTGCACCACGCCCGAGTCGAGCAGCGGCTTGGCCGACAGGCGTTCGAGCGCGGCACCGGCCAGGCCCAGCGGCGCGATGGGCAGCCGCAGCGTGGGCGGTGTGCGCCCCGTGATATGCGCGAGTCGCTGGAAGATGCCGCGATACGTGACATTATGCCCCGTCGCCAGATAGCGTTCGCCGACCTTGCCGCGTGTCATCGCCAGCACGTGCGCGTGGGCGGCGTCGCGTACATCCACCTGGCACAGGCCACCAGGCAAGTACGCGGGCAACTGGCGGCGCAGATAGGCCACGAGCAGCCGCGACGAGGTCAGGTGGCGATCCCCCGGCCCCGCGCAGAAGCCCGGATACACCGTCACGATATCGAGGCCACGCATCCCATAGTCGGGCACGACCAGCTCCGCCTCACGCTTGGCACGGAAATAGGTCGCGCGCAGGTTGCCCAGGTTATACGCGACGGATTCATCCACCGGGGCCGCGCTATCCGCGCCGACGCCCAGGGCGAAGATGGATCCAGTGTAGACGACGCGCCGGACGCGCTGCGCGAGGGCTTCTTCGAAGAGATTCACGGTGCCCTCGACATTCACCGCGCGCACGACCGCGTTTTCGCTGGGGTGCGTGCTGACGTGCCCGGCGATGTGGTAGACGCGGTCGCAGCCCTCCACGGCGTAGCGCACCGAGACGCGGTCCAGCAGGTCGCCCGCCACCCACTCCACGCCAGGGATCTGTTGGGCGGGGTCCTCAGGCTCACCCTTGCGCGCCAGCACGCGCACCGCCTCGCCCATTCCAGCCAACTCGCGTGCCACCGCGCCGCCAATGAACCCCGTGCCGCCTGTGACAAGCGTCGTCATCGTCGCAACCTCTTCCACTATTCTTCAAAGATAGAGACGGATGAGATGCCAAAAGTTGCAGCAGATGACTCTTGTTCAGTCGTTTTCCGAGATAGCCGCTTGAGTAAGGCAATCGTCAAACCAACTGAGGCCACCCTG
>JBBQSR010000377.1:0-4280 GCA_038234855.1 Ktedonobacterales bacterium
CGGCGGAAACGCCCGCCAGCAGGTGATGGATGGCATCCTCCGCCTCTTGCAGGGCGTGGCCGACCAGCTCTTGCCCCTGCTGGATGTCGCGCTTCACCCGCCGCCCGTCGCGCGCCCCCGTTGCCAGCGTCACGAGGTCGCCCCCCGGCCCCGTTGTCCCCAGCATGTGCGCAAAGACATCGCGCAGTTGCTTCACCCCCGGATTGCGCATCATGAAGATGGGGATGTGCGCGTCCTGTGCGCCCGCCAGCCGCTCGCCCTGGCGACGGAAGATATTTTGGTGCGTCACCACCGCGTCGGCGTCGCGCAGGTTCTCGACCAGTTGGATGGGCACGCCGAACTCTTGCGCCACCTCACCGATGCGTTCGTGGTTCACCCCAAAGATGTAGAGCCGCAGGATGCCATCGGCGTTACGGAGCTGCACGGGGGCCGGGGCAGGGGAGGGATCGGCCTCCCCCGCGCCCGCGCCCTCGGTCAGCGCGGGCATCGGCACCAGGCGACCCTGCGGGATGACCGGCGGCAGATGCTCGCGCACGGCGGTGATAGATGTGACCCTGCCGCCGCCCGCTGGCCCACGCTCGCCCCGCATGCCGCCAAAGCTGGGGCGCGCGGCCAGTTCGGGCCGAGTCGTGGTGACGTGCTTCACCGAACGGCTCACCGTGGTGCCACGCAGCACGCGCTCCTCCGCGACGGGCGTGTCGCCGCGCAGCAGGGCATCCACCGCGCCCGCCACATCGGCATGCACGAGGATGCGCTGGCGCTCTTGCTGCTCGACCACCACATCGAAGGTCGGGGGGGCTTTGCGCTCTAGCACCGACTTTTGGGTGCCCCGGCGGCGGGCTTCCTCGTCGCCCAGGGTGACGCTGCTGATGCCGCCCACCAGGTCCGACAGGGTGGGGTTGAGCAACAGGTTATCCAGCGTGTTGCCGTGCGCGGTGCCGACCAGTTGCACGCCCCGCTCGGCGATGGTGCGCGCGGCGAGGGCTTCGAGTTCGGTGCCGATCTCATCGATGATGATGACCTCGGGCATGTGGTTTTCCACCGCTTCGATCATCACGGCGTGCTGCTCTGCCGGGCGGGCGACCTGCATGCGGCGGGCACGACCGATGCCAGGGTGCGGCACATCGCCATCCCCTGCGATCTCGTTGCTGGTGTCGACGATCACCACGCGCTTGTCCAGTTCGTCGGCCAGCACACGGGCGACCTCGCGCAGGATGGTGGTCTTGCCGACGCCGGGGCGACCCAGGATCAGTAGCGATCGTCCCTGCTCCACGACATCGCGGATGAGCGCGACGGTCCCCATGACCGCGCGCCCGACGCGGCAGGTGAGGCCGATGACCTTGCCCCGCCGATTGCGAATGGCCGAGATGCGGTGCAGCGTCCGTTCCATGCCCGCGCGGTTGTCGTCGCCGAAATCGCCCGTGCGCGACATGACATACTGAATATCGTCATCACTGATGGGATCTTCGGAAAGGATCACTTCGCCATCTGGGAAGCGTGCCTCGGGCAGACGCCCAAGGTCCATGACCACCTCGATCAAGTCCGCGCGCTGCGGGTGGGCGGCGAGGGCCGCCGCAAGGTGCGGCGGGAGCGCGGCCAAGAGGAGGTCGAGGTCATCCGAGATCTGGTGTAGCATGCAGATAATTCCCTCGTTGGTTGAAATGGTGAGGACCGCACGGCCCCCAGCCCTTCGACGCCGTAATTGATGCGCCCCTGCTCCACGCCTGGAATGGCTAGGTCGCTGAAGGCGCGCAACGTCAGGTGGCGTACCAAACTATCCTTCGTATCGGTGTGGCTGAAGCCCGTTTGGCGTAAACCATCGATAGCCCCCCCCTCATAATCGCGTATCTGGCAGATGACTGGCTGGCGCATTGGCTGCGCCCCCGGTAATAGACCATTCTCACACAGCCGCCCCAAAGCGAACCTGATGACCTCTGGCGCGACCGCCGCGTGCTCAGGGTGCACCATCAGCCATAGTTGATGTGGCAACCCCGCCCAGCTTTGACGAATCCGTACCCACGCCGCCAGGTGCGAACCGAGGTCCAGCACATACGTCTCGTCGCGCGGCTCGACGCCAGGGATGCGCCACGTGCGGGCACGTGGCACGAACTGCCGCGCCAGCTCGTCGCTGCCCAGCAGCTCCGCCACCTGTACGCGGCGCGGGGTGACGACGCCGTGCAGCCGCGACAGGCCCCACACGTCGTCGCGCTGCCACCGCCGCAGCGTCATCCCTGGCATCCCCAGCCCGCGTTCCCGCTCGGGCAGATCGGCGATGGAGGGCGTTTCGCGCACGTACAGCAACTCGGCGGCGTAGCGTTGGAAGCCGACCTGATGGAAGATGGCGAGGGCGTGGTCATCGGCGGTGATCTGCGCGAAGAGGCGCTGTTGGCCGTGCATCATGGCGGCGTTGACGGCGTATTCCAGCAGGGCGCGCAGGACGCCCGCCGTCTCGCGTTCGTCCGTCGTCATCGAGGCCAGGTAGACGAGATCCCACGAGGTCGTGTCGGGGCGGGCGCGACCCTGTGCGACGCCCAGCATCCGCCAATGCTCCTCGCAGATCCACGTGCGGGCGTCGGCATGGACGGGTGACATATTATTGAGCAGATTGGCGAGGCCGCTGCGGGTGGCCTCGTAGCGGGGGGTGCAGAGGAAGGTGGCGAGGGGACGACCCACCAACCGCGCCCGGCGGTCCAGCGCGTAGATGATGCCCGGCAAATCGACATACAGCACGGGGCGGATCATGGTGGTTGCCTCCCTCCACAGCGATGTGGCTGATGATTACGGTGAAATTTGGCTGGTACCGCTCCTCTCGTGAACGATATCCAAGAAATACTGATGAAAGCGTGGGTCTTCGCCGATCTCGGGGTGAAACGCGCTGCCGAGCAGGTGCCCCTGCCGCACCGCGACGATGGCCCCATCCTCCAGCCGCGCCAGCACCTCAACCCCCGGCCCCGTTTCCAGCACCAATGGCGCGCGGATGAAGACGGCGCGGAACTGCGCTGGCCCAATGGCGGGGATGTCGAGATAGGTGATGAAGCTCTCGCGCTGCGCCCCAAACGCGTTGCGGTTGACGCGGATGTCCATCGTCGCCAGCAAGGGCTGCCCCGCCATGGCGTTCTCGGTGGCGCTCGCCAGCAAGATCAATCCCGCGCACGTGCCCCAGATCGGCAGCCCCGCCGCGATGGCCGCGCGCACCGGCTCGACCAGCCCATTCTCGACCAGCAGCTTGCCGATGACCGTGCTCTCGCCACCAGGGATGATCAAGCCATCCAGCCCCGCCATCTCCCTGGGCAGCCGGATGGGCACCGCCTCTGCGCCTAACCGCCGCACCATCACCAGATGCTCGCGGAAATCCCCTTGCAGGGCCATCACGCCGATCTTCATGAGGGGACACCCCCCCAATGTGCGGTGCAAGGGACGGGGATGATCGGACGCGAAAAGTGCGAAAATCCGCGAAAGGCACGAAAATGAAGCTGTGTCATCAACATCTCCTTCTCACCCTTTTCGCATTTTTCGTGGGGTTTCGTGCTTTTCGCGTCCTGTCCTCCTCGATCGCCATACCTACCAGCCGCGCGGGGACATCAGTTCCTCGGGGCGGAGGGTGCGCAGGTCCACGCCGGGCATGGGGGCACCGAGGCCGCCCGAGATCTCCGCCAGCACCTCGGCGTTGTCGAAGTGGGTGGTGGCCTGGACGATCGCCTTGCCGATGAGCAATGCCTCCTCATCGGTGTGTGAGTCAAAGATACCCGAGCCGACGAAGACGCCATCCGCGCCGAGCCGCATCGTCAGCGCGGCATCCGCTGGGGTGGCGATGCCGCCCGCGGTGAAGAGCACGACAGGCAGGCGGCCCAGGTCGCGCACTTCCTTCAGCAATTCATAGGGGGCACCCAGGTTCTTGGCCTCGGCCATCAGTTGCTCGTCGTGCAGCACGGTCAGGCGGCGGATGCCATCGAGGATGGTGCGCAGGTGGCGCACGGCTTCGACAATGTTGCCGGTGCCCGCCTCGCCCTTGCTGCGGATCATCGCCGCGCCCTCGCCGATGCGCCGCAACGCCTCGCCCAGGTCGCGCGCGCCACAGACGAAGGGGAGGGCGAAGGCATGCTTGTCGACGTGGTATTGCTCGTCAGCGGGGGTCAGCACCTCGGACTCGTCGATGCAGTCAACGCCGATGGCTTGCAAGATCTCGGCTTCGACGAAGTGGCCGATGCGGCATTTGGCCATCACCGGGATGCTCACGGCCTGCTGGATCGCCTCGATCATCGCGGGGTCGCTCATGCGGG
>JBBQSR010000378.1:0-4254 GCA_038234855.1 Ktedonobacterales bacterium
AGACCGCCGTCGCCAAGGAACTGGGCTACGCAGATGCCGCCGCGCTGGAAACCGCGCTCGCCAGCAACAAGGGCGACATCGTCGCCCTCGCCAAGACCAAGAACGTCACCCAGACGCAACTGAACACGACCATCACCAACCCCGTCAAGACCGACCTCGATGCCGCCGTGAAGGCCGGGACCATCACCAGCGCGCAAGAGACCCAGGCGCTGACGATGGTGCAAAGCCAACTCACCGCTGGCCACTACGGCCTCTTCGTTGGCGGTCATGGGGGCCACGGCGGCTTCCACCCGTAGACTATTCTCGACAACGCGAAGAGGGGCCACGGCACTCGGTGCTGTGGCCCCTCTGCATGCTGCGCCGTGCTGCCCCTAGATATCCGCCAGGGCGATAGCGTCGGGGATGGTGTGGGCATCGGCATCTTGCCGCGCGATGAGCGCCAGTTGGCCGCGCAGGATGGCGCTGATCGTCTCGTCGCTGGCCTTGGCGCTGCCGCGCGTCGCCATCTGCCCCGCGAGGGCGAACTCGCCACAGCGGCGATAGAGGTCCGTCAGCAGCAATTCTTCGCCGCCGTCGCCTTGCATGAAGACCTGCTCATATTCGCGGGCCGTCAGGAAGTCGCCGATGGCGTGGCGGCGACAGGCACAGGCGGCAGTGACGTTGGCGTTCGTCGCGGGATCATTGGGCGTTTCGGTGCGTTGCGCCCGCGCGAGGTCATCCAGCGCGGCATCATCGCAGACCCACGCGGCACTCAACGCCGCCCAGCCCGCGCGGTGATATTCGCGCTCCGCCGCGCACACCAGCGACCAGCACAGATACGTATTCGCCAATTCAGGCGAGGCGGCGTCGTGCATTCGCGCTTGGTACGCCTCCGCAGCGATGATGGCGCGTGCGTCGGCGGGGGCCTCATCGAGATCCGGCGCGCAATAGCCGCAGGTGGTGCACCGCGCGATAACGAACCGTAGCGTATCGCGCTGCATCGGTGCTGGCCGCGTATCCAGGTCGGGCGGCCCCATCGTGTTGGTCGAGGTCAGGCGCGTCTGCTCATTCACCGTGTCGCAGACGGCGCAGGTGACATTGACCGAGCGAAAGGTCGTCATGAGATGCCCCCCTTTTCACACATGGCATGCCAGCGGACCGTGGCGGGTGGAGCGCTTAGCCTTGCGGGCGGCTCTGCACCAGCAGGTTCCATGACCCCTGCTGGGCGGTTTCGCCGCGCTGGTTCTTGACGACCACCCGCACTGTCACGGCACCCGCCCCCAGGCGCGGATACGGCTTCAGTTCCGTCACCTCGACCTCGGCGCGGATCTCGTCGCCGATGAAGACGGGCTTGCTGAAGGTCCAGCCGATGATCTCGCGGAAGGCGAGGATCGTCTGCGCCATGATGCCGCTCTGCACCACCAAACCCGAAATGAAGCTGAGGCCCAGCAGCCCATGCGCGATGCGCTGCCCATACGGCGTCTTGGCCGCGAAATCGGCATCCACGTGAATCTCGTTATGGTCGCCCGTCAGGTCAGCGAAGGCCATGATGTCGGCCTCCGTCACCGTGCGGCTGGGCGTGCCGAAGTGCTCGCCCACGGTGAATTCCTCGAAGTAGCGCCCGCGCGGCCCTGGTGTCGTCATCGCTCGCCCTCCCTCTAGCGCGTGTACAGCGTGTTTTCGTCGATGTAGCCATGGGTCAGGTCGCAGCCCCACGCCGTCGCGCTGGCCGTGCCCGCGCCCAGATCGACCGTGATGATGACCTCGTCGCCCGTCATCTGCGCCACGGCCTGTTCGCGCGCGAACTCCACCGCCAGCCCGTCGCGCACCAGGGGCACCGCGCCCAGCGTGATGGCGACCCGCTCGTGCGCGAAATCCGCGCCGCAGGCCCCCAACGCCGCCAAGATGCGCCCCCAGTTCGGGTCTTGCCCCGCCAGCGCGCACTGCCACAGCGGCGACAGCGTCACCGAGCGCGCGGCGCGGCGGGCATCCGCGTCGTCGGCGGCGTGGTGCACGCGCACCTCCATCAGCTTGGTCATGCCCTCGCCGTCGCGCGCGATCTCGCGCGCTAGATAGCGCGTCACGTGGCGCAGCGCGGCCTCGAAGGCGGCTGCCCCCGGCGTGGTGCCCGCCAACGCGGCGTTGCCCGCCAGGCCGTTGGCCATCACCAGCACCGTGTCGTTGGTCGACATGTCGCCATCGACGCAGATCATGTTGAATGAGTCATTCACGGCGGCACGGAGGATCGTTTGCAGCCAGGCCTGGTCCACAGCGGCATCGGTGGTGATGTAGCAGAGCATCGTCGCCATGTTGGGGTAGATCATCCCCGCGCCCTTGGTGGTGCCCGCCAGCCGCACCGTCGCGCCATCCACCGTGAACTCGACGGCGATCTTCTTGGCGCGCGTGTCGGTGGTGAGGATGGCATCCGAGAGCGCGTCGCCACCCTCCGGCGCGACCTGCACCTGGGCGATGCCCTCCGCGACCTTGTCCATCGGCAGCCGTCGCCCAATGATGCCCGTCGAGCTGACCTGCACCAGTGCCGCATCGATGCCGAAGCGTTCGCCGACCAGCCGCGCCATCGTTCGCGCATCCGCTAGCCCTGGCTCGCCGGTCGAGCAGTTGGCGTTGCCCGAATTGACGACGACCGCCTGGGCGCGGAACCCCGCCGTCACCAGATTTTCTTTGCAGACCAGCACCGGGGCGGCGGGCGTGCGGCTGGTGGTGAAGGTCGCCGCCGCTACGCAGGGCACCTCGGCCAGCAGCACCGCCAGATCCTTGATCGTGCCATCGCTCTTGATGCCCGCCGCCGTCGATCCCGCCCGGAAGCCGCGCGGTGCCGTCACGCTGCCCGCCACCTCGCGCAGTTCATCCGCCATATCTTCACCTCGGTCAATCAATTCTCACTGGGGCGTCTTTCACGAACACGAAAATCAAAAAATCCACGAAAGCGGGAAAGGGGGTGCGAAACGGCTCATAACGTGACATGGGAAATGAGCCGTCTCGCATCCGCACACTTTCGTGTTCTCCGTGGAATTTCATGGCCTTCGTGTTCGAGTAGAACCTCGCCTCGCCCCGACATCGTATCACATCAGCCCCGCTGGGGGCGCGTGCTGCCGCGTACGAGCGAGGTGAAGACACCGATGGCCGCGACACACGCGCAGATGAGCAACGCCGCGTGGAAACCCGTGAGGAAGCTGTGCTGCAACGCGGCCACCGTGCCGGGGTCCACGGCGGGCTGCCCCTGGCGCAGTGCCGTCAACTGCCCACCCGCCGCCGCGCCACCAAAGATGGCGAAAAGCGATCCCGCTAGCGCGACGCTGGTGCTCTGGCCCACGACGCGGCCCGTCGCCAGCAAGCCCGAGGCAACGCCCTGGCGGCCCGGCGGCGCGGAGCCGAGCAGCGCGCTGTTGTTGGGCGACTGGAAGAGCGCCTGACCCGTGCCCGTCACCATCAGCCGCCAGACGATGTCGGGCAGGGAACTGGTGGCGGTCAGTTCGCTCAGCAGCACCAGGCCCAGGCACGCCAGCGCCAGGCCACCGGCGGCCAGCCAGCGCGTGCCGATGCGATCCGCCAGGGCACCGCTGAAGGGCGCGATGAGGGCGATCATCAAGCTCAGCGGCGTCAGCAGCAGCCCCGACTCGACGACCGAGAAACCGCGCAACTGCTCAAAGTAGAAGGGCAGCAAGAAGCCGACCGCGAAAAGCGCCAGGAAACTTAAGAGCAAACTGACATTCGCCGACGCGAAGACACGGATGCGAAACAAGGCGAAGTCGAGCACAGGGTCGCTCACCCGCTGCTCGGTGATGACCAGGGCGACGATGGCCGCGATGACCACGAGGCCGTCCGTCAGGATCAGCGGCGAAGTCCAGCCGAGTTCCTGGCCAAACGAGAGGCCGCCGGTCAGGCCCGCCAGCGCCACGGCCAGCAGAACGGCCCCCAACGGATCGAACCGTCCCTGGCCGCGCGGGGCACGTTCGCGCAGGAAGCGCAGCGTGGCCAGGATGGCGAGCGCGCCGATGGGCACGTTGACGAAGAAGATCCAGCGCCACGAGAGCGACTGCGTGATGATGCCGCCCAGCATCGGGCCGATGCTGATGCCCAGCGCCACCGTGACGGCGTTCAGCCCCAGGGCGCGCCCGCGCTGCTGCGGCGGAAAGGCGGCGATGAGCATGGCGGGGCTGACGGCGAAAAGCAGCGCGCTCCCTAGCCCCTGCACCGCGCGCATGGCGATGAGCAGGCCCAGGCTGGGCGCGAGGCCGCACAGCGCCGAGCCAA
>JBBQSR010000379.1:0-4251 GCA_038234855.1 Ktedonobacterales bacterium
TCCTCTTATCCAGACATTTCGGCACAAACAGGGATTGCCATGCCGCATTGAATGCATCGGGGCGGATGGATATCCCTTCCGCCCGTGCGGATGTGTTTTTTCCTCATACCGTAAATCGCAGCGTCTGGGGCAGGGCGGCGAAATCGGCGTCGGCGGTTTGGTGGGCGACCCCGCCGCCGTGGGGATAGCGCACTACCACGCGCAGGCCAGGGTAGCGCGAGGCCATCTGCCCGCCCGCGCGGTCGAGCGTGACGGTGATGGTGTCGCCCGCCCAGGTGGCCGTCGCGTGCAGCGCCAGGTAGGTGCCGCGTGCCGCCGCCTGGGGATGGTCATCGTCGTCCCAGACCGTCGCTTCGGCGGAGTCGCCCGCCGCGCCGAGCGCCACAGTCAGCGTCAGTGGCGCACTGGGCGCTTCATCGGTGTGCTGCGTCACGCCCGTCGTGGGGATGATGGACCCCGCGCGTTGAAAGAGCGGGATGGTCGTCAACTCAACGGGAAGGGTGATCTGCTGGCCACCCGCGTAGACGGCGTCGCCCTGCCAGGCGAACCACGTGCCCGGCGGCAACAGCACCGCGCGCTCCGTCGCGCCCTCCACCAGGACGGGGGCGACCAGCAGATCGCTGCCGAGCAAGAACTGGTCGTCGCACGCGGCAGAGGCGGCATCGGCGGGGGCGACCCACGCGAGAGGGCGCATGACGGGCGCGCCGGTCACGTTGGCCTCGTGAAAGAGGGTCAGCAGATAGGGCAGCAGCCGATAGCGTTCCTCGATGGCCGCGCGGATGGCCGAGGTATACGGTTCGCCAAAGACCCACGGCTCCTGGTAGACGGTGCCCTGTGAGCTATGGTTGCGGCAAAAGGGCAGGAACGCGCCCAATTGCTCGAAGCGCGTCAGCAATTCGGGCGTGGTGTCGCCCCAGAAGCCGCCGATGTCGATGCCCGTCACCGGGAAGCCCGACAGGCCAACCCCCAGATTCATGCTGACGGCCAGCGCCACGTGCCACCACTGGCTCGTGCTATCGCCATTCCAGACGATAGCATGGCGCTGGGTGCCCGCCTGGGCGGCTCGTGTCAGCACGAAGGCGCGCTCATCGGGCCGCGCGGCCTCAATCCCTTCGCGGGTGGCTCGTACCATCTCGTGCCCATACGCATTGTGAAAGGCGGCATGCGGCAACGCGCCATAGGTGGCCGAGTGGTGTACCGCGTCATCGGGCAGCGTCGCGCCGAAGGGCACCGTCACCTCGGGCGGCGCGGACATGCCCGCCTGAGATGGCTCGTTCATGTCGTCCCAGATGCCCGCCACACCGAGGGCGAGCAGGTCGCGATGTTGCTCGGCCCACCACGCGCGGGCCGCTGGGCTGGCGAAATCCGTCCAGACACTGAGTCCGGGCCACACCCACCCCTCGAAGACCGAGCTGTCCGCCCGATGCACGAAATGGCCATCACGCATCCCTTCTTGATAGATCGGGAAGTCCGGGTCGACCTTCACCCCTGGATCGATGATGGGCACCACGCGCATCCCCTGCGCCCGCAGATCCGCGATCAACGCCCCTGGCTCGGGGAAACGCGCTGGGTCAAAGGTGAAGTCGCGGTAGCCACGCATGTAGTCGATATCCAGATAGATCGCGTCGCAGGGAATGCGCTCGGTGCGGAAGCGTGCCGCCACCGCGCGCACCTCATCGGCGGATAGATAGCTCCAGCGAGATTGTTGGTTGCCCAGCGACCAGCGCGGCTGCGGGGGCATGTACCCCGTGAGGTCCGCATGTTGGCGCAACACGCTCGCGAGATCCGCTCCGGCATAGACATACACCACCAGATCCGGCCCCTCGGTGGTGAAGGTCAGGGTATCGGCCCGCGCCTGACCGATGTCGCAGGTCGCCCGATGCGCATGGTCAAAGAAAATGCCATGTGCCCGCCCGTCGCGCAGCATCGGGAAGACCGACGCGCTCTGATACATGGCGTCGGTCGTCGCGGCGCTGTGGTTCGGCAGCGGATCGGTGGACCACAGCGTCAGACGGCGTCCGCGCTTGTCGACGGGGCCGGTGCGCTGGCCGCCGCCAAAGACGCGCTCGCCCGCTGCCAGCGCGAGATCCCAGCACAGGCGGCCATCCGCGTCGCGCCCCAGCCCGCCCGATGCCGCGTCCTCCACGATGGTCGTGCCATCCGCACGGCTGATGGTGAGGTGCGGGTGCGCGCCCAATGCCACGGTAAGGTGCAGCGCCGCCGTGCGCAGCGCCAATGCCGCCGCGCTTTCCAGCACGGTGATGTCCGCCGCCGCGACCTCGGGCGCGGTGGGCAGCACCGCCCAGGTGAGGTGCGCCGAAGCCGACGCGGGCGTGAAAGCGATGCGCGCGATCTCGGGTGTGACGAAGCTGAGGGCGAGATCGCCCCCATCGACGCTGACGTGCCAGGTGTTGTGCGACTGCCCAGCATTACGGGCGTTGGTGAGGGGCGAATGGGGCATGGGGTGGTGGCTCCTTGCGGGCGGGATTCTGTACCTCTTTGTTATAGCCCGCCAACCTCAGGGATACAATGTTCGGGTTCTCGTGCTACACTTTTAGGGAGAAAGAGGTGGTAAGACATTGGCGATGTTGCCACAATACCAATCGGTACTTGTTCAAGAGCAAAAGATCGTCGCCTACCTTCTTTCCTTCACCCACTGAGATGGACGAGGCAAGGCACTTTTTTTCAGTCGATTTGGGTTTCGTACCGCTGATTGGCAAGGATTCGCTGATGCACTCAAACAGCACGCCGCTGCCCATGAGGTTGCCACAGCAGAGACAACTCCGTTCGGTATACGTTATACAATCGAGGGTGCTTTGGTAACGCCAGATGGGCGCAATCCATCGATAAGAACAGTATAGTTCATTGAGATAGGGGACACCATCCCACGCCTCGTCACGGCATATCTTCATCCATGAAAGGAAAAAAGCTATGCTTGAAGAATTTGAGCAAGCGATATTGCTTGTTGACTTGCCGCAACAAGGATTAGCCGCAGGGGACATTGGGACGGTGGTCATGGTACACGCTGGTGGGCAGGGCTACACCGTCGAGTTTATGACGTTGCGCGGTGAAACGGTCGCCGTCGAAACATTGCTTGCTACGCAGGTGCGCCCCATTCAGGCAAACGAGGTCGCCCATGTGCGCCAGCGCACGATTGCCGCTGCATAGCATCGGTAGCTGAGGGGGTTCCTACTTTGTCCCATAACCGTGTGCGATCAGCCATTGGGTGACGGCACCGACGGCGTCGCGCAGCGTCTTGTCATTCGCGGCGATGTGCGTCTCATTCGGCGCGTTCCAGCCAAAGCCGCCGATGCCCACCGCGCCATCCGCGATGAAGGTGGCGACCTGATCGACGACGTTGCTGACGGGCAGCACCGGGCGACCATACTCCGGCGAGGCGAAGGCCTGGTAGATGCCGATGAAGGGCGGCGGCGTCAGGCCAGCGGGCGTGCGGGCGCGCACCGTCGCCAGCATGTCGCGCGTCTCGGGGGCGGGGCCGCGACTATACGCTGGATAGGGATAGAAGCCGATGAGGTCGCAGCAGCCGTGCGCGTAGTTGCGCGCGATGGACCCAGCATCGCCGAAGCCGGGCACGACGTAGTGCTGCGGATTCGGGTCGAGCGAACGCACGAGGTTATAGAGGCCGATCAGCGCCACCTGTTCGTCGCCCGTGTCGGTGCAGTCGTCATCTTTGATCCAGTATCCCGCCGTCAGGGGGCTGTCGCGGAAGCGCAAGACGAGGTCGCGGATCTTGTCGAGGCCGTTCACCTGCCCATAGCCATTGACGCACTTCAGGTACGGATATTCCAAATTGACGAAGGTCTTCATGCCATGGCGCAGCAGGGACTTGCCGAGCGGATCGTTGACATCCGCCGAGGCCCACGACGCCTCGAAATAGGTGATGGTATAATTCACGCCCAGCGCGGCGGCTTGCTCGACCTCGGCGGGGGTGTTGACCTCGAAGAAGGCGTGGAAGTAGCCGAGGGGTGACTTGCCGGTGCCCTGCACGGCGGGTGCGCCGACGACCGGCGTCGGCGTCTCGGGCGCGTGCGGCGTGATGGCGGCGATGGCGCGTTTGCCCACCTTCGTCTGGCTGATCCACCCTAACCCCGCCGCCGCCGCCAGTGCCCCACCGCCCCAGGCCAGCACATCGCGCCGACTGAAGCGCCGCTCTGGGTTCGCCGCATATGGCTCGTATGGGGGCGGCACGGCGCGCACCGACGCGGTGTCGATGATGTTGGGCACCGAGGG
>JBBQSR010000380.1:0-4249 GCA_038234855.1 Ktedonobacterales bacterium
CTCATGCCGCAGCTCGCTCGCCTCTTGCGCGCAGGCGTCATAGTCGAGCACGACATCAGGCGACAAGTGGATTTGCGCCGCGATGCGGTCGCGCTCATCCTGCAAGGCATAGCGCTGCCACTCAATCTGCTGGCGCTGTTCCAGCAGATCAGCGAGTTGCGCGGCGGAGGGCGGGGGCAGTTGCGCGACCAAGTCATGTACGTTTGTGGTTATACCCAATTGTTGCGCCAAGGTCGCGCTTTCCTGCGCCAGCCACGCGCGACGCGCTTCCCCTTCTGTCAGCGCGCGGGTCAGGCTGCCGAGATGCTGGTCGATTTCGCTGACCTGGCGCGCGCCCTCGGTGGCATCCGATGCCGCCGCCAGGGCGTCAAAGCGCGCGTCAACGTCGGCGAGGCCAGCGGCGTCGGCGGGGGGCGCGCTGGGCAACGTCAGTTCGGGAACAGCGGCGCTCAAGGTCGCCCAAGCGGTGGTGAGGGCAGCCTGAACCTCAGCGGCCTCGGCGTCATGCGTCGCCATGCGCGCGAGGATGTCCGTTCGCCCCGCCACGACCGCGCGCTGCGCGTCGAGTTCGCGTGCGACCGCGCCCCCTTCCCGCACGACGCTGGTGTGCTCGGGTGGCAGACCAAGCGCGTGACACGCGAGCGCGATGGCCTGATGCAGCGCGGCCAGTTCATCGGCCAGGGTCGCGCGGGTCGCGGCAACCACGGCCAAGCGGGCATCGTGGTCGCCCCCCGTGGCGTTCGCCAACCATGCCTGATGGGCGACGTGTTCGGCTTGGCGCTCAGCCAACCGCGCGCGTCGTTCCGCCAGGGCTTGCCGCCGCACGGGCAGGGTCGCCAGGGCCGCCAAGATGCGCTCGCGGTTCGCCGCATGCGCGCCTTGGGCTTGCGCCAGGTCGGCGGGGTTGGTCGTGATGCCCAGCGTGGCCGCAAGCTGCGCCATCTGGCCCTGGATGTGCGCGCGGGCCGCCTCGGCCTCGCCCAGCGCGGACTGCACCCGCACCCCCTCGGTGTCGACATCGCCCATGTCGGCACGGCGGCGCTCGGCATCGGCCCGCTGTGCCTCGGCCAAAGCGTGGCGTTGATGGGCCTCTTCCCAGGCGGCGCGCGCCGCCTGGACCGCCGCCTCTCCCGTGCTGGCCGTGTCGTCGGTTGGCAATTGCAGCAGGCGCGCGCGCGCCGCCGCGACATCAGCGGGAATGGCGAGGCCAGCGCTGGCCAGCATCCGCTCGGCATCGGCGCGCAGCTTGCCGCCGCCGACGGTGCGCCAGGCGTTTTCCTCCGCGACGGCCTGGGTGAGATGGGTGTGCGCGCTGGTGGCGGCGGCCTGGGCCTGTTGGGTTTGGCGACGCGCCAGCGCCAGCGTCTGGGCCGCACGGAAGGTGAACCAGCCGACGACGACCGCCACCAGCAGCCCAGCGATGCTCAACATCACATTGATGGTCAGCGTGCCCACGGCCACGCTGAGGGCCGCTGCGGTCGCCACTGCCGTGATGGCGACCGCACGCAATGCCTTGGCCCCGCGCGTGGCGAGCGCCTGTGCCTGGGCTTGCGCGGCGTGCACGCCCTGTTGTGCATCGGCCTGGGCGGCTTGCAGGTGGGTCAAGTGCTCGGCTTCGTCCGCCCCTTGCAGCCATTGGCGCAGGGCGGCGCGCTCCGTGGCGGCGTGGAACTGCGCCTGAGCTTCGGCCAGCGTGGCGGCGCGCTCCGCCTCTTGCGCGGCGAAGGCGGCGGCACTGGCACGATGGCGATCGGCCTCGGCTTCGGTGGATTGGGCGGCGTCACGGCGGCGCGCCCACTCGGCCACGTCGCGCGCGGCATGGTCGCACCGCGTGGCGGCGCGCTCCGCCTCGGCGGTGGCGGCGACCAGGGCGGCGAGGTCGGCACCGCGCGCGTCAGCCTGGGCCAGTTCCGCGCCGAGGGCGGCATCTTCGCTGGCGAGCAGGGTGGCGCGTTGGTCCAGCAGCGCCGTTTCTTCGGCGATCTCAGCGGCCAGGGCATCGACGAGGGCGTGGCGGTCGCTGATGGCTTCGGCGCTGCGGTCGAGTTCTTCCAGTTCGCGCACCGCGTCGGCGTGCCGCTGTTGCACGGCAGCCAGGGCGGTGAAGCGCGCCAGCACCTCGTCGACCTGCCCCTGGCGCGCCATGAGCCGGGGGACCTCCACCGTCGCCGCCACGTCGCAGCGAGCCAGCGCCTCGGCCAGCTCGGCCTGGTCTTGGGCGAGCGCCACGCGGCGGTGGTGGGCCACGTGCAGGGTCGCCAATGGCGTGCGGGCGGCGGCGAGGGTTTGCACGCGGCTGGCGGCCCCCGCATGGTGGGACCGGGCGGCGGTGAGGGCCTCGGCTTCTTGGCGTTGCTGGCCCAGGGTGGCCGTCAATGCCGCCTGGTCGGCGAGACTTTGCGCCAGTTCCAGTTCGTGCAGACGGCGCTGGTTGTCGACCAGCAGCCCCGCGCGGTGGTCCAATTCACGGATGTGGAAGGCGAGTCGCTGCCGGGCGTCAGCGTGGTCGAGGGCGGCCTGCTCCTCGCGCGTGACCTCCATTTGGCGCTGGAGCTTGCCGAGCTTGCCCAGATTCAACAGGCTCTCTAGGGCGGCTTGGCGTTCGTCGCGGCTCATATCTTCCAGCTTGCCCAGTTGTTTTTGCTCGACGAAGCACGAGTTCAGCAGGGCGTCTTTGCTGAGGTTGCCCATTTCCTCCAGGATGCGGCGGCTGACCTCCACCTGGCCGCGCACCTGCTCATAGGCCGCGCCGTGGCGGAGGTCGAGCGTCGCGGTGGTCTGCCCCCGCCGCCGCAAGACGCGCTCAACCGTCAGCGCCGTCGCGCCCACATCGAAGGTCAGCCGCACCGTGGCGGCGTCGCCCTCCGCGCCATAGCGGATGGCATTCACCGCGCGGCCCCGGCCCGTCGGCCCCGTTTCCTCCGTCACCAGCAGGTCGCCATAGAGCGCGAAGATGACGGCCTCAAAGAGCGACGATTTGCCAGATTCATTGAAGCCCTCGATCAGCACGCTGGCCTGGGGCGGAAAGTGGAGGTCGATGGCGCGCAACGACTTGAAATCGCGGATGGTGAGCTGGCGCAGGGTGATCATGGTCAGGTTATCCTTGGTAGTGGGTGAGCAGGCGGTCCATCGCCGCGCGGATGATGGCCGCGTCCTCGGCGGCGGGGGTCGCCGCGACCAGTTCGTCGCCATACGCGCGGATCTCGTCGGGCGGCGACAGGCGCACCCCGCGCTGCGTCGGCGTCGCGGCGGCATCCGCGATGAAGAGGGCGCGCGTGTCGATGGTGCACTGAAAGACCTGGGCATTCAGCGCATCGGTCACGCGGCGCACATTCAGCGCGTGGAAGCGTTCGCGCGCGATGACGCCCGCCAGCACCAGCCGCACCAGCGTCTGCGTGTCGGCGACGGCCAGCACGCGGTCGATGAGGTAGCTCGGCAAATCGGCCTCCGTCGCGGGCAACTCGCTGACGTGGATGGTAACGATCTGGCGCGGCTGGCTGGGGAGGCCGATGCGCTCGCTCACCCATTTCGTCGCCGGGGTGTAGGTCAGCCGCAGATAGCCGGGCACCGCTGCGTCGTCGCCAAAGTCTAGCCGCTCCGTCGCGCCGGGGATGGCGACCAGCCGCCCCGCACCCAGCGCGACCTGCCCCGTGTGGTGAAGGTCGCCCAGCACGACCAATTCCGCGTCGGTGTGGTCGCGCAGCGTCGCCTTCATATAGACGGGGCCGTCGTTGTCGGGCAAGACCATCCCCTCGATCTGCCCGTGCGAGAGGAAGATGCTGGTGTCAGCCCCCTGCGGGTGCCAGGCCAGCGCCGCCAGCGGGTCGGTCCCTGGCTCCCATGCGGGGTTGGGGGTCAGGCCGCCCACCGCGACCGTGACGCCGTCGATCTCGCGCCGAAACTCGGTGATCTGCGTGGCCTCTTGGAAGTAGTGCAGCGCGCCCATGTGGCGATAGATGTCGAGCGGCGCGTAACCGCCCTGGTCGGTGGATTGGCGCGGCGTGTCGTGGTTGCCGCCCACCGCGCAGACGGTGATGCCCGCCGCGTGCAGGTCCGCCAAACACTGCGCCACAAAGGCGCGGTCCAGGTTGCGCGGGTCATTGGTGTCAAAGAGGTCGCCGCCGAGCAGGACGATGTGCGCGGGCCACTGCAAGGCGGCCTCTACCACCGCCCGGAAGCCGTCGCGCAACGCCTTGCGGCGCTGGCTCAGCTTGGTCGGCGTCAGGCGGGCGTAATAGCGGTTCAGATG
>JBBQSR010000381.1:0-4228 GCA_038234855.1 Ktedonobacterales bacterium
CATCGTCTCGCTGGGGGCCACCGAGAGCGAGATCCTGGGTGCCCTGAATCTGGCCGACCGCGTGGTCGGGGTCGATTATTACACCAACTATCCCGCCACCCTCGCCGCCAAGCCCAAGATCAGCGACGTCAACGCGAAGTATCTCATCGAACAGATCGTCGCGCTCCAGCCCGACCTCATTCTCGGCTATGGCGGCGAAACGGCGGAAACGGATCGCCAACTGCTGCAACAGGGCCTGACCGTGGTGGATGTGCCGCCGCTGGATCTGGCTGGCTCGCTCACCGAGATGCGCCTGGTGGGCCAACTCACCCACACCGAGGCGGCGGCGAATGCCCTGGTCGCCACGATGCAACAGCGCATCGACGCGGTCAAGGCTAAGGTCGCCAGCGCCGCCCCCGTCACGGTCTATATGGAGATCGGTTACACGCCTCCCCCGCCCTATGCTTTTGGCGGCGGCTCCTTTGGCGACGCGCTCATCACCCTAGCGGGCGGCAAAAACATCTTTGGAGCCAACATGACTAACGCGGGCTATCCCCAGGTGAGCGAAGAGGCGATCATCGCGGACAACCCCGCCGTCATCATTCTCACGGAAGATGCTAGCTATGGGGGCGATCCCGCCGCCGTAGCCCAGCGCCCCGGCTGGTCCAAGATCCAGGCCGTCCAGCAGCACCACGTCTACGCGCTCAATCCCGACATCGTGCAGCGCCCCGGCCCACGCCTGGTCGACGCCCTCGACCAACTCGCCAAGGATCTGCACCCCGAGCTAGGGTAGGGGAGAACCCAGCCCCCCCTCACATCTTGCATATGGCGAGGGGGGGCAATCGTGTTCACTTCCATTGCCCCCTACGGCACCAGCTTCGAGGTCGTGCGGGGCAGCGATTGCAGATTCACGGGCGCGCCGCCGACGCCGCCCTGGCGATAGGTCTGCATGGTGCGACGGTCGAAGCGTTCGCTGGACGCGATCCAATCGAAGAAATGGCGGTGACGGCGGATCGACTCGATGCGCGTGCGCGTGATGCCCGGCAGCCAATCGACCAGCAGCATGAAATGCTTGTCGCGCATATTTTCCGTCGCGGGTCGCGCCGCCTCGCCGCGCAGGATCGGCACCTCGGGGTGGCGTTGCAGCCAGTCAGGCACCGCCACGAAGTAGCGCGCGTGGTACGTCATCTCGTAATGGTCATCGACCATCGCTAAATCGCTGAAGATGAGATGCACCGTGGTGATGAGCTTGTCGCGGATGAGCATATCGATGTCGTCGCACAACAGATGCACCATATATTCCGGCTTATAGGGGTATTGCCCCGACGGCAGGTCGAGCCAGCGCAGCAGGTCCAGCGGCGCGGCGCGGTCATTCAGATAGGCCAGCAGGTCGTCTTTCAGGTAGTGCGCCAGATGCAGGGGTTTGTCCTCGGGCTTGCGGGCGATATAGACGATCTGCGTCTGGGGCGTCTCGCGAAAGAGCGCCCCAGCGGGCTGCGGCGGCGTGGAGGGCTGCGGCTGCGACATCAGTGCGCCTCCGTGTCGGGGGCGACCGGCCCCACCTGCGGCGGCAGGGGCGCGGCGGTGCCCCCTGCGGCAAGGTGTGGCGGCGGCGGGAAGGGCGCGGTCTGTGTGGGCACAGAGGGCGAGGGACGATACGCGTCCATGTCGATGTTCGGGTTGGGCGGCGGCTCCAGCGAATCCAGCCGGGGGGCCGAGGGCAGCGCGGCGGGCAGCACCGTCCCCGCGCCCGTCAGGGGCTGCGCGTCCGGCACGTATTGCGAGGGCGGCACGTCGCCATAGTTCGGCATGGCGGCGTAGTCGGGGGTGAAGGGCGCGAGCGGCTGCACCATCGGGGCCAGCGGCGCGTCATTCGGTGGCAGGGTGAAGAGGGCAGCGTCGTTGGCGCTGGCGACGGTTTCGGGGTCCTCCACCGCGACGGTGGCAACGCCGGGGCGCGCATAGGGCACGCTCAGCAGCCGCAGCCACCAGATGAGCGTCACACCCGCGACGACCACCGCGACGGTCCCCAACGCGAAGACGGCGGCATCCAGTCGCTCGTGCGCCCCGGCCACGAACATCCCCACCAGGGCGAGGCCGCCAAAGCCATAAATGAACGGCGTGACGCGCTCGAAATGCGACAAGTGCCAGAAAAAGTGCGTCACGGGGTGCTTTGGGCCAACGGTGTGGTCGGTGACGCGCTCCACCAGTGGTCCATGCCCGACGGCGAAACCAACGCCCCACAGCACCAGGAACGCCGCCCAGATGATCAGCACCTGGAAGACCCCCGGCGTCGCGTCCAACCGACAGATGGACCCCAGACCACACAGATGCGTATCGAAATACGCTTTGACGACCTCGCCGATGATGCCCGTCGGCACCAGCAAAATACCCGCCAGCACCGCCCAACGCGGATAAAAGAAGCCATATTCGCGGTCGGGTGCGGCGGGCGCTTGCCGCGCCGCGTCGACCGGATGTTGCACGGTACGGACGCTCATGCCTCCCACTCCCTTCCTTGATAGTGGCCGTTGCTGATGACGGGGGCGGGTTCGCGCGCGGTCGGGGTGGAGCGCGCGATGGGCACGGAATCCATCACGCGGGTACCCTCCTGAGCGGGTTCCACGCCCCACAGCGAACCACCATTGCCCTGGAAGAAGCGCCCCACGTAGAACCACTCGCGGCTGTCGGTGCGAATCTCGGTCGCGTCGGGCGGGATCTCGTGGGGACTGATGGCGCGGCTATGCTCGGCGCGTCCCGCGAAGTAGAGGTGCGGCGAGATCATGTTGGGCGTGCGATAGGGCAAGACGGCTTTGTGCGCGGCCTTGCGGAAAAGCTGCGTCCCTAGGTCGCCAGAGTGCTGCAACGCCCGCCCGATATCGGTCAGGTCGCTGGTGAGATATGTATTGACGATGTCGCGCAGGAACGGGCGGATGACCTGGGCCAACTCGTCGGCGGGCAGCAGCACCACGGCGCGGCGCTGATAGGCCAGTTCCTCGCGCAGCCGCTGGTTGATCTCGCTATACGAGCGGTGCCAGTTCTTGGCCGGATCGCGGTTCGCCATCCGACGCGCGTTGACGGTCGTGAAAAACTTTTCGAGGGTATAGCGGTTCGGGTCATTCGTGACATCTTGGCGGGTGGGGTACAGCGTGCGATAGCTGGGGCCGATGAGCTGCCCATCGCCAATGAAGACATCGCGCAGCGCCGCCGGACCCGAAAACAACTCTTGCTCGACGCGCTGCGCCGAGGTGAAGCTATCTTCGCGTAGGCGTTGCATGAAGCCGGGCATGCCACCCATGCGGGCGCTCATCGCGCGCACGTCGCTCTGCACCGGGCCGAGCACGGCGGCGACGCGCAACTGATCCTCGCGGATCTGCGCGCGATATTCTAGAAAGGTGCGATAGGCGTCCAGCACGTCGCGCTGGGCGGCGTCACGCCGCGCGATGGTACCACGCTGCCACGCGAAGCACAGCCCCGTCAGCGCGGCGGCGACCCCGATGATGAGGCCCGCGACCGTGCGTGGCTGCGTCGTCCAGGCCAGCGGCACCAGGTCCAGGCCCAGCAGCGAGAGGATGGCGGTCCCCATGACGACCATGCCCACCAGCGTCTTCCAGGTGGGGATGTGGCGGGTCATCCATTCCGCGCGGGCATTCAGGCCATTGATGACGTGGCGCTCCATCGCGGTGAGGGCCGTCACGTCCGGCCCGCCCGGCTCGGAGTCGATCAGCGGCACGCTCGCGCCGCCGGGGCCGCCCTCGGCGTCCCGCTCGATGGCGCTTGGCGCGGCTTGGCGCAGTTCATCGGGGGCGAGGGGGTCTTCCTCATACATCCATTTGGGCGACTCGGCCAGCGCTTGCAGGCGGCTCAGTTCGGCATGGTAAGCAGAGGTGTGGGTCATGCGCCAGCCCATGAAGGTGTTGCTGAGGCCGCTGAGCGCATCGTCCAGGTGGGCGACGTAGGTGCGCGCGACGTTGAAGCCGTCGCGGTCATGCAGCCACAGCCGGTCGATCTCCGCGCCCGTCTCGTAGCGCAGCCGCGCGCCGACGCGCTCCCAGGCGTCATCTGCGACGTGCTGCCAGTCGCCAAACCAGCCACCCGCCAGCGAATAGCCGTGCCACGTCGCCTGTGCCCACGATTCATTTTGGTGCACATCGCGCGTCACCGTGCCATAGTCGAGGAAGCTGAAAAGTTCTGCGGTCGCTTCCTCCAGATGGCCGATGGCGTTGGCGTCGCGTTGCAGGTTCGTCTGCAC
>JBBQSR010000382.1:0-4225 GCA_038234855.1 Ktedonobacterales bacterium
TGTACCGTGAGCGGTGCACGGTCATGCAAGACGCGTTGGCGCGGCATCTGCCCCACTGCACGTGGACGGAGCCGGAGGGCGGCCTGACGCTGTGGCTGACCCTCCCCGCTGGCGTCGACGAGGCCGAGGTCTACCACGACGCCCTGCGCGCGGGTGTCGGTGTGGCGCGGGGCCAGGTCTTCTTTCCCCAGCCCCAGGCGGACGGGCACCTGCGCCTGAGCTATGGCGCGCTGACCCCGCCGCAGATCGAGGCGGGCATCAGCACGCTGGGTCGCGTCGTCGCCGTGCTGCTGCGGCGGCGTGCGGCGCTGGCCGACCGTGCCCGCCGCGACGCGCTGCCGCTGATGTGAGGCGCAGGTTCACCCGACAATCTGGGCCTGATACCGTACTCGAACAGGGATTCTGTGATCTTTTGCGCGCTATAGGGGTTTCCCGCATCCCCATCACCCCTCCGATCCTTGAGCGGGCGGCACGGGGACATTCGACTATCAGCATCAAGACTCCTGATGCCATTCATGCCGCCTCGGGCCTTGTCGCCGCATGTTCCCACTTCATCACCAATGATACGGATTTTCGCCGCGTGGCGGGTTTACCGGTCACACTGGTGAGTGCACTGGAAGCGTCCGCGCCATAATCGCCCTCACCGCGCCAGCAGCGACGCGGCGAGGTCAGCGACCATATCATAGCGATTATAGGGGGCCATCAGATAGCAGCCCTGGATCAAGCCTTCGTCGCGCGCGGTGGAGAGCAGCTCATAGGCCATCTCTAGCCCGACCTCGCGGCCACGGTTGCCCGCCGCCAGCATGCGTTCGCGCACCACCTTGGGGATGGTGATGCCGCGCACCTCATTGTGCAGGAAGTCGGCGTGCTTGTAGCTGTAGAGCGGGCTGAGGCCCAGCACCACCGGCACGGGCGGCTGACCGAAGCGCGCGTGAAACTGGCGCAGCGGCTCTAGGTCGTAGATGAACTGCGTCATGATATATTGCGCGCCCGCGTCGATCTTCGCCTGGAAACGGCTGAATTCCAGGTCTTGCTCGGTCAGGGGGTAGCCATCTTCGTCCAGCACGGGCGTCGCCACCTTGTTGCGCGCTCGCTCGATGGCGAGGTCGATGGGGGCGTCGCCGACGTTCACATCCAGCGCCGCGCCGATGTAAAAGGACGCGCGGCCCCCCAGCGACGAACCGCCGGAGTCGTGGCCCTCGTTCATCCCGCGCAGCACCTGTACCAGACCGATGGAATCCGTGTTCCAGACGCCCGTCAGGTTGGGGTATTCGCCCGCGCGCAGCGGGTCGCCCGTCAGCGCCAAGATGTTGCGGATGCCCAGCACATGCGCCCCCAGCAGATCCGATTGCAGCGCCATCAGGTTGCGGTCACGCGTGGTGAAGTGCAAGATCGGCTCGATGTCGAGCAGGTCGCGCAGCATCCGCGCCAGCGCGATGCAGCTCATGCGCACGCGCGCCGTGGGGCTATCCGCGATGTTGATAAATTCGACGCCGCGCCCACGCAGCAGTTCCGCCCCGGCCAGCACCTTGGCTGGGCTGAGGCCCTTGGGCGGGTCGAGTTCGACGCTGATGGCGAATTCCCCGGCCTCTAGCCGTTGCTGCCAGCGGGTCGGCGTGCCAGCGGCGGGCAGCAGCGCTGCGTCGTCGGGCCGGGGCAGCGCCTCGGTGATGACGGCGGGGATGGTATAGCGCGCCCCCGGCTCACTGGTCGTCACGACATTGTGCATGGCGGCGGTGTGGCGCGGCGTGGTGCCACAGCAGCCGCCGATCAGCCGCACGCCGACATCGAGGAAGCGTTGCGCGAAATCCTCGAAATAGTCGGGCGTCGAGACGTAGAGGAAGCGGCCCTCGACCCGCGAGGGCAGACCCGCGTTGGGCTGCGCCGCCAACCACGGGCGATGCGCCCCGGCGGGCAACGCGGCCAATTCGTTGGCCATCGCCATCACGACATCCAGCGTGCCCGCCGGACCCATGCCGCAGTTCGCGCCGACCACGTCTACCCGCAGATCGGCCAGCATGCGCGCGATCTCGGCGGGGGTCTGCCCAGCCAGCGTCTCACCCTCGTCGGCGAAGGTCATCTGCGCCACCAGCGGCAGGTCGCTGGCCTCGCGCGCCGCCAGCACTGCCTCGCACAGTTCCATCGCGTTCGAGAACGTTTCGAGGATGATGAGGTCCGCGCCGCCCTCGACGAGGGCATCGATCTGTTCACGATAGATCGCGCGCAGTTCCGCGAAAAAGGCCGCATCCTCTTGATTCACGATGCTCAGGCTCGTCGGGCCGACCGAGCCAGCGACATAAACGGGGCGGCCCGCCACCTCGCGTGCCTCGCGCGCGAGCTTCACCCCTCGCCGATTGATCGCCCGCACATCCGCGTCATGACCATATTGCGCCAGCTTGACACGGTTCGCGCCGAAGGTATTCGTCTCGATCACCCGCGCCCCGGCGGTGACGTATTCTTGGTGCACCTCTTGCACGATGTCGGGGTGGGTCAGGTTCAGTTCATCGAAGCAGTGGGTGGCGGCGTGCGCCCCCGTGGCCCCCAGCCGAGCATACAACAGCGTACCCATCGCGCCGTCACACAGGATTGGGCCTTGGGTGAGTGATTCAAGGAAAAGATCACGTGGTGTCGTCATTAGCATCCGCGCTTTCTGCGGGTTTTTCCGGTGGTCGCCGCCAGACCGTAACTATCGGCAGGGATAACACGTTCATGATAAGTGAAAGGCGCAAATCGCGCAACCTAGCCAGCGGAGAACGTGCCCCCATGCCGACCCAACAGCCCGTCATCGAAACGACCCTTGAGGCGCGTCTGCGCATGTTGCCGCGCTACCGCGTGCTGCTGCACGACGACGACTTTAACGACATGGAGCACGTCGTGCGCTCACTGCTCTACACCGTCATGTCGCTCAGCATCAACCAGGCCGTCGCCATCATGCTGGAAGCGCACAACCACGGCACCGCCCACGTCATCAGTTGCCCCCGCGAGACGGCGGAATTTTACGCTCAGACGCTCAAGGAATTTGGCCTCGCCAGCACCGTCGAGCCAGAATAGTCAAGCAGTAGCGGCGGCCATGAGCGCGTGTGGCGGGGGCGGCGGGCGGTTCGAACCGCTCACCGTCCCTAGGCATATATGCGGTTCATCATTTCTTCTCCATCTCCCCTTTACTTCGCGCAGCCCCCAGCGCGCTCGAAATCCGTCAGGCGCAGCACCTGGCGGTGGTTCGGCGCGGCTTGCCAGCGTTTGTGGCCGATCAGGTCAAAGGCGTCGTGGGCGGTGTAGCCCTCGCAGACCAGTGCGGCGGCGGTCAGCAGCACGCTGCGCCCGACGCCGTGCTCGCAGTGGATCAGCACGCGCTGGTTCTGGGCGCGCTGCGCGTTCACCCAAGCGGCTCCTTGGCGCAGATCGTCCAGGCTGAGGGGATAGGTATCGGGGGTCGGCAGGTACAGCAACTCGATCTGGTGCGCGTTGAGCGCGGCCTCGTCGTCGCGGTGCTCTGACCGTACATCCACTACGCGCGAGATGCCCGCCCGTTGCAGCTTGGGAATGTCACCCGCGCGCACGCGCCCGCCCACCGCCAGATTCGGCGTGATCCAACTCAGGTCCAGCCGGTCGGGCATTGGCACGCCCAGGCGCTCCATCGCCCGCTCTTGTGGCGACCCCTCGGGGAAGACCCGCGCCGCCACTCGCGTCCACGCGCGATAGGCCAGCCGGATGCTGCCTAGACCAAACCAGCGAATGAAGGGCTGGTGATAGATCTTCGCGTCCGGCGTCGTGGGGGAAGCCGCCGGGGCGATCGAGGCCGTCGCTGGTGGGGCGACATCGGGCGGCAACGGGACCGCGCCAGAGGTCTGCTCAGGCGGCAAAGACTGGTGATCGGCGACCACCTGGGGCTGTGTCGAGGTCGGGTCAGTGGGATGCGTCACGCGAACCTCCAGGGAAAACGAAATGATGGCGACAAACTCGTGCCCGTTTCCCCTAGCATATCGCGTGTGGCGTGCCAGCGCAAATCAAGCGGGCGTCATGGTGCGGTGCGGGGCCGCGCGAGGCGCTCGCGACGCCGCCGGATCATCACGGGCAGCCGCCGCAGCCGCTCGATGTCGACCAGCGGCGGTGTGGGGCTGGCCTGGGGGCGATAGCGGCTGTGGCCACGCCGCGTGTGCCGCCGTCGCCGCCGCGAGGTCGGCGCGATGCGGTCCCACACCGAGATCGAGCGGGCCGAGGGCAC
>JBBQSR010000383.1:0-4221 GCA_038234855.1 Ktedonobacterales bacterium
AATGGCGGTAGTCCGCTGGCACGGAAGCGAGGCAACCTTGCCCGCCCGTGATGGGCAACTGATACGAACTACCCCCCGTCAGATTCCACGCGCCCGTGATCGGGCACCCATGCAGCAACAGATCGAATAAACTGGTATCCACTGAGGGCAAACTGACGAGCTGACCGCCCACTAAGGGCGGATTCGGCGCGGTGTCGGGCGGCGTCGCGTTCGGCCAAAGCGCCGCTAACGGCACGTCGCGTGTGCGGTCATAGACCTGCGGGACGCTGAAGAGCGAGTACGCGATGCGCGGATAGAACTGTGGATTGTCACGCAAGAACGTGGTAAAGACGTTCTCGTTCGTGAAGAACTGGTTGTCGGAGCCACTCCCCGAATAGGCGAAGCGCGGATTCCAGACCCACACTGAGTAGTTCGCGCCGCCAGGGGGCAGGGTGATGAGGTAATTCGAGCCGGTCGGCACAGGCGTGGCGCTCGTCGCCAAACCACCGAAGCCCGCCGGAACGGCATCAGGATTGCCGGGCGCGCCGGGGCTGCAATTCGGCCCCGTCAGATATTGCGGCGCGTTGGTCGCCACGTGGAGCAAGCCGGTGAAATAGAGCGGCGTGGTCGCGTCGGTGTGCAGGGCATCCGCGCCGTCGCTCCAGCCCGTCTCGCAACGCGGGGTGAAGGGGTCGCCGCGCTCTTTCACCTCGTCGCTGCCCGTGATGGCGGCGAGTTGGGGGCTGAGGCCCTCGGGCGTGTCACCGAAGCTCGCCGCGCCATCACCGAGCGTGATAGGCATCAGCAGCGCGGCGGTGGCGGTCGGCATCGTCACGGATGGCGCGGGGCTGACGACCGCCACCAACGACAGCGGCACGACCACGCGAATGGTGACGCGTAGCTCTGGCACTGTGCTCCCCGTGACCGACGTGATGGTGACGTCCGCCGCGTTGGCGAAGCCGTTCTGCGCGGCGGCGGCGAGCGCGCGGGTGGTCGCGTCGTTGCCATCGGGCGCGGGGGTGCTATTGGTCAGGTACTGCGGCAGATAGGCCACGCCCGCCAGCGCCGACGCCTCGGCGGCACGCTGCCCCTCACCAAAGGCGATATAGACGCGCAGCCCATCCACCGACAGGCCGACCAAGCCGATGAGCGCCGATGCGCTCAGCGCGAAGAGTACCAGTGCCTGACCGCGCGCCACGCGTCGCCGTCGCAAAGGGAAACAGCGCATCATCTTTCCTCCGGTGGTTCAGCCCATCCCCAGCGGCATCACTGCACGGTCCGTCACCGCCAGCGGGGGCAGGGGAAAAATTGAGCTGAGCCAGGTATAGGTGTAATCGATCTCGACGCCGAGCATAGTGGTGTGGTACAGCGTGGCGTCGCGCGATGAGACAGGCCAATTGGTCACAGTGGGGGGGGGCGGGTTCAGGCTATCGCTACAGCCGGGGTCGCCCGCGTAGACATTGGCGAAGGCGGTGCTGCCCTCGCCACCGATGGGCAGGCCATCCGCCGCCGCCTGGTAGATGATGACCCGCGCGACCACGACATCGCTGCTGCCGCGCAGGCCGATGGCCGCCGCCGCCAGCGCATCGCAGTCCGCCAGAGCCGCGTTGCCCGCGCTGGCGGCGCTCAGCGCGGCCTGGCGGGCGGCATACGTCACGGCCAGATGCGCGTTCAGCAGCGAGCCGACGTTCAGCAATCCCGAGAGGAGCATCAGCAGAACTGAGACGAAGAGAGCGAACTCGACCAGGCTCTGGCCACGGTGGGCGGCACGACGCATCGCCCTCAGCCCCCCATGGCGGTGATGGGCATCACCGCTGTGGCATGCAGCACCAGGCTCGTCCCTGCCGCGCTGATGAAAGAGGTCAGCCATTGATAGCGATAGGTGATCTCGACGCCGACGTACAGCGGCGCAGCGACGGTCCCGCTGCGCGTCGCCACCGCCCAGGTCTGGATGGCCCCCGCCACGCCCGCGCCATCGAAGACATTCTCGGCGGTCGTTTGGGGCGGCGCGCCATTCGCATCCGACGCGTAGATACTGATGGATTGCACCTGCACGACGAAAAGGGAGTGAGCTTGATAGAGCATCTGCGCGACAGCCTGGGCGTCGATGCCGACGATCTGGTTCGCCGCCAGGGCGACGCGCCGCGCGCCCTGCTCGACGGTCGAGTGCATCAGCGCGTTCGCCGCCGAGATCAACGAGAGTTCCGCCAGCCCGAAGATCAGCGTCAAGAAGAGGGGCATCACCAAGGCGAACTCGACCAAGGCCTGGCCACGCCGCGCCCGCGATGTTCCTCGTGGAACATTCCTGTGAGAACATCGCTTCATAGGTGAATTCCCGGCGCGATGGTATGCAAAATCTGTGGGATGGACGGCCCAAGGAGCACGATGAAGATCGGCGGAAAAACGAGCAACACCAGGGGGAACATCATCTTCACCGGTGCCTCGCGTGCCAGCTTCTCGGCGCGTTGGCGGCGCTTCACCCGCATGTCGTTCGATTGATCGTGCAGGATCTGCTCGATGGGTGTGCCGAGCTTTTGCCCCTGGTTGAGCGTCGCCACCAAAAGGGTCAGATCCTCGACGCCGACGCGCGCGGCGAAAAGCTCTAGCGCATCGCCGATCTTTTTGCCCGCTCGCATCTCGAGTATGACGTGTTGCAGTTCGCGGCGCAGCGCGGCGACGGTCGTCTGCGACACGCGCTCTAGCGCGCGGTCAAAGGGCATCGCCGCCGTGCAGAGCGTCAACATATCCACCATGTCGGGCAGGGCGGCGCTGATGGCATTCTGGCGCGCCTTGGCCTTGCCCCCCAGCCAGATCGAGGGCACAATGAAGGCCACGCCACCACCCGCCGCCGCGAACCCGATGCCGTGCACCAGATCGGCCTGCATCAGCAGCGCCAGCGCCCCCAGAGTCAGCGCGAAGCCCACCCCAGCGAAAACACGCAGGGTCATGAAGGTCGAACCATCGAAGGATTGCGCCAGGTCGGCACGCTCGATGATCACCTGAATCTTGTCGATGCTCTTGCTGGGGGCGAAACGGCCCACCACCTGCGAAAACTGCCGTAGGATCGGCTGCATCAGGCGCTCTAATAACGGACGGCGCAGGTCTTCGTCGATATGCACCCGCTGCTGACGCAACAGCCGTTCCAGACGTTGATTCACCGCGTCGCGGCGCTTGCTGAGCGCGAAGCCCGCGACCATCATAAAGACACTCAGTCCGGTCAGCAGGGCCGCGAGCCAACCAATTGACGATATCATAAGGGACGAAATCCTTTCCAACACATCCATCAACTCTAGAGCAGATCAGAGTCCATGATCGCCATACGCGCGACTTACACCTTGATATCCACGACCTTTTGGATGACGATGGTGCCCGCCACCACCATGACACCCGCCGTGATGAACATCACCCAACCGCACCACAGGGTCGACTGGAAGATGCCGAGGATATAGCCGGGGTTCACCACCATCAGGAAGGCGGCGATGACGACAGGCATCAGCGCGACGACATAACCCGAGTAGCGCTGCTGCGCGGTGAGCGAACGCACCTCACCATTGAGCCGCACGCGCTCGCGGATGGTGTCGCTGATGCGCTCCAGCATCATCACGAGATCGCCGCCCGTCTCTTGCTGGATGACGATGGCCGTCACTAACAGTTGCAGATCCACGCTCTCGATGCGCGCAGCCATGGCGAGCAGGGCCTGGCGCACGCCGACGCCCCAATCGATGCTCTCGACCACCAGGCCCATCTCTTTCGATATGGGCGGCTGGGTCTGCTGGGCAGCCATCGCCAAGGCTTGCAGGGCGGTGCCCGAGGCGCGGACCGCGTTGATGAGGATGACAACGGTGCCCGGCAGTTGCGCTTCCAGATCGCGCGTGCGTTTGGCGCGGCGGCTCGATATCCACCAGCGCGGGGCAAAAAGGCCCGCCACGATCACCAGCAAGAATAAGAAGATGTTGTGCAGTGCGATGCTCATCACCAACCCCGTAATGACGAGCACGCCAATGATGAGCAGATATTCCCCAGGGGTGAGGTTGATGCCCGCCCGCGTCAATTGGTCGGCCAGACCCATCCGCGTGCCGACGTTGTTGAGGGCGGCCACCAGTTGGCCGCGTCCTTCGCTGGGCATGGCCTGCACGGCATCTGCCACCATCCCTCGACGTAATTCGTCGATCTGGCGCAGACGCACGTCCATGTGCTGATGCCGTTTGCGCCATTCGCGGCTGAGGCCCAGAAAGATGACGA
>JBBQSR010000384.1:0-4206 GCA_038234855.1 Ktedonobacterales bacterium
TCCACCAGCAGGGGACTGTGCGTGGGCAAAACGCCGCCATCCGTCCATGACCGCGATGATCGTTCCCGTGCGGTCGAGCACCGCAATGTGCGCGCTGATAGAGCTGAGAATGGCAGCGGTCAGGGCCTCGCTGCGCTGAAAGCGCGCTTCGAGATCCTGCAAAGCATCTTCCTCAGGTACCTCCTCTTGAGACATAGCTCCACACCCTTTTACTGATGAAATGGCGCGCGCTCCCTGCACCCATAGCGCACTGACCAAATTTCATGCCAGAAAAGCGACGAGGCGCTATGCCCCACCGTCCCTCTCCCTTTTTAGGGGTATTGGCATGCGGGATGCAAATGGGGGACGCGAGGACATTCAGCATTGGGGAACATCGCAAGGAGGCATCGCTATGCAAGCACCGTCGGGGCCACGTGCCCACGTGACCCAGCCCACGCCGCACGCCGCGCACACACCACTGAGGCCAGGCGAAACCGTTTTGCACGGGCGCTTTGCCCTGGGCGCACCTATCGTCGATGAGGCACCGGGCGCGTATTTCAGCGCCCATGATACCCTGACCAACACCGAGGTGACACTGCGGGTGCTGCTGTTGCACGGCGCGGTGGAAACCGGGGGCTTGGTGCGACTGCGGCATGACCTGCGCCGCACCGCTGCCAGCCCGCACCCCTACATCTTGCGGGTGCTGGACTGCGATGTGACGGCGCAGATGCTCTTGCTGGCGACAGAGCCGCGCGGGAAGTCGTTACGGCAGGTGTTGGCCACGCGGCGGCTCACGGTGCCCCAGGCGCTGACCTATGCGCTGCATATCGCGGGGGCGCTGGGGTTCATCCACACGCATGGGGTGGCGCATGGGCGACTCACCCCCGCGACGGTCGACATCCACGGCGATTCCGCCCGCCTGACGGATATCGGGCTGGGGCAGATCGCCACCGCCTTCGTCGACCCGTGGCCGGGCGATATGGCGTCGCGACAGAGCTATCTGCCCCCCGAGGAACGCTATGAAGCCTTCCCGACGCCCGCGACGGATGTCTATCACTTCGGTGCACTGCTGTGGGAGATGCTCGCGGGCGCGCCGCCGCCGCTGGCCCCGGCACCCCTGCCCCCCCTCGACGCGCCACTCGCGCTGGCACAGTGCATCGCGCACTGTCTGCACCCCACCGCCGCCGAGCGCCCCCACACGATGAGCGAGATCATCGCCACACTCAAGGCGCTGAAGCGCGGCCTCGATGGCAAGGGACCAAACGATTCCCTGATTGCCGCCGAGCGACGCGCCGATGCGGCATCGCTCGCGACGATGCGGGTCGAAGTGCCGACGGTGCTGATGCCGCGTCAGACCGCCCCTGTGCCCACTGTCGATCTAGCGTTCGCCCCTGAATCGTCCCCTGACCCCAGACCCACAGCGGCGCTCCCCAGTCTACCCCCCACCCCGACGCGACGGTTGCCACGGCTGCGGCTGGGGCAACGCTCGCTCGGCACAAAGCTGCTGCTGACGGTCGGCGTGCTGGGGAGCTTGATCGCGGGCTTCGCCCTGGCGAATGGGTCGCTGCGCAGCATCAGCCATGCCGCGCCGCCACCCGCCGACGCGGTGGTGCTGCGCGCGGGCGTGACGGTGCTGGCCCCACGCACGGGGCCGTACCGCGTCACACAGACGCTGGTGCTCGGCCTCGGTCGCACCCTGCGGCTGGTCCCTGGGACGACGCTCACCTTCGCGCCAGGGTCCGCGCTCATCGTCGCGGGCGGCACGCTAGAGGCGCATGGCACCGTCGCATCGCCCGTCACCTTTACCACAGCGGACAACGTGGCGACGGGCGGCGGTGGTGCCCCCTGGGACGGCATCCAAATCAATGCCGCAGCGGATGGCACGCCCAGCCGCGTGGTCCTCGACGGCGTCGTGCTCCGCGCGGCGGGTAATGGCACTTCCGCCGCCATCATCTGCCACGCGGGGGTGCTGACCCTGATCAATAGCACCCAGAGCGACAGCCCAGGGACGGGGGTGCTGACCGATGCCAACTGTTGGGGCGAGGTGGCACACACGACCTTCGCGCGCGACCTGGGTCCCGCCGCGAATATCGGCAGCGCCAGCATGCACTTCCACGACAACACCTTCACCGGCCTGACGGTCAGTCTGCCCTAACGGTTTCAGATGGAGGAGGGGGCGTGCGGTGAAGCTATTTCACCGCACGCCCCCTCAGCTCGTGGATGCGGTCCTCATGTATGCGATAATACCTGGGTGATAGCACCAGCCGTGTCACACTACCAGAATCGAGGCGCTCGCTATGCAGGCACAATCGCGTCCCTACCCCGCCTGGGGGCAACCGCTGATCGGCAGCGCGGAATATACCATCGATGACGTGCAGCGCATCCCCGATGATGGCTTTCGCTACGAACTCTATCGAGGAGTCTTGATCCGCATGCCTGGAACCGGTGGCCTACATGGCTTGATCTGCCAATTCATTGGCAGAATCATGGAAGAGTATTGGCGCGGTCGTGGGGAACGATTCCGTGTGTTGCAGAACGTAGGTTTCGACTTTACTTTCGCTGAAGACCCGTCCCACTCAACGATGCTCGTGCCGGATATTGCCATTCAAGCGCAAAACGCATTGCCTGATGCGGGCATCATGACGATACCACCATTGATCGCTATTGAGGTGGTCTCACCGGGAGATCGGCGCAAAGAGGTGGTCGCCAAAACCGCGTTTTATCTGGGCGGCGGCGTGGCCGAGGTCTGGAATGTGTGGCCCAAGACGCGCTCGGTGGACGTCTGGACGGCCCCGACCGCGCCTGTCACCTTCACCGAGGCACAGACGCTCACCTCGGCACAACTACCAGGCTGGGGCTGCCTCGTCAGCCGCTGCTTCGACGGCGACTGAGGCGAAAGCACCTCAGCGAATCCAGTCGTCGCGGTTGCCATTGGGGGCGGGCTTCGAGTCCCAGGGCTTGAAGGGCTTCGGCTCCTCGGGCAGTGCGTCGGGGACGGGCGGCGTAGAGCGCGGGCGCGGCGCCGAGCGCGCGGCATCGGGGAAGGGCAGCGGAGGCAGGTCGTCGGGCGGCATGGGAATCGGCGGCAGCGACGCGGCGGGGGGCGGCGAGTAAGACGGCACGCCGTTGGGGCGACTGAAGGCACCAGGCGGCGGATACACCGAGGGATAGGCGGATTGGTGCGCGGGGGCCATGGTCGTGTCGCCCATCAGGGGGTGGCCAGCGGCGGAGGCGGGCTGGGGCAGCCCAGCAGCGGCGGCATCCCAGCCCGTCGCTTGCTCGACATAGCGCCGCGCGATGGTGGTGATGCCGACCCAGTCACCGCGCTCCACCAGGGTGCGGGGCATCAGCGTGCTGCCCAGGGCGATGGCACGCACCGGCAACGCCAGATAGTCCGCCAGATTTTCCAGGGTGATGCCCCCCGACACCAGCAGATTCAGCGCGGCGAACTGGCGGAAGAGCGAACGGGTATATTGGCTGCCGCCGAGCGAATTGATGGGAAAGACCTTCACCAATTCGGCCCCGGCACGCTGGGCAGCGATGATCTCGGTCGGCGTCAGCGCGCCAAGGATGGGCGTGACGTGCGCGGCCTGGCATGCCGCCAACAGGTCGGGGGCCATGATGGGCGAGGCGATGAACTTCGCCCCCGCGCGAGCCGCTTCCTCCGCGCCACGGGCATCGAGCACGCCGCCCGCGCCGACCACGATCTCCGAGGCCCCGGCGTAGTGGTGCAGGATCTCCGCCGCGCCAGGGATGGTCATCGAGATTTCGAAGGCCCCGATGCCGCCGCGCGCCAGGGCATCGACCGTGCCGAGCGCCTGTTGCGCCGACTCGGTGCGGACCTCCGCGATGAAGCGCCGCCGCCCAAGGAAGGCGAGGAACTCGCTGGGGAGCATCATCAGTGAGCCTCAGTTCACCCAGTCTTCTTGCTTCACTACCTGCACGCCCGACTCGTTGTGCGAGATGGTGGTGGGCCGCACGGTGGGGCGCAGTTGCTCCTCCGTCGGCAGGTTGTTGCGCTCGACCGAGGCGGGCAGCATCAGCGTCGCGCCGACGAAGATCGCCAGCCCCATCAGCAGGTAGATCGGTTTGGTGGCGTCGCTGACCCCGATGGAGGCAAAAGAGACGTTCTCCATCTTGAGAACGATGATGGCGACCGCTGCCGCGAGGCTGAGGATGCCGATGGCGATGCGCATGGTCAAGATCAACGGGTGCTTGCGGCGCATC
>JBBQSR010000385.1:0-4199 GCA_038234855.1 Ktedonobacterales bacterium
GGCACGCGGTGATGCTGGCGCTCGGCGGCATGCTGACCTACATCATCCAATATTTCGCTTTCGTCAACCAGCCAGATGTGACGCGCAACTTCTTCGTGCAGTTCTTCCTGGTGTTGGTGGCCTTCGTGCCGCTGCTGGTGCTGAACCATGGCGGCACCCCCGCCGCGTGGCGCGTGGCGCTCAATCAATACCTGGGCGGCATCAGCAGCTTCGTCGCGGACCGCCCCCGTTTCGTGCAGCGGTTGATGCTGGGCCTCATCTTGGTGGTGGCGGGTTTGCTGCGCCTGATCGCCCTGGGGGTGAATGGGCAGGGGACCGATCCGCTGCACCACATCAGCGGCAATCTCAGCGTCGCCGTCGCCGACGCGCGCGGGCTAGAGAAACTCTTCGCACTGTTGCAGTCGTTGTGTGTGCTGGCCTTGGGCAACCGGCCCGTCGCGGTGCTGCTGCCCTCGGCACTCATCGGCACCGCGACGGTGTGGCTGATCGCCAGCCTAGCCGAGGAACTCTTCATCACCACGGCACCGGAGCGGGCGCAGATCATCGGGTTGCTGGCGGCGCTTTTCGTGGCGACGGCGCAGTGGCACGTGGCGCTCAGCCGCTCGGGCGCGCAGGTGGTGCTATTGCCTTTCCTCGTCGCGGCGGCGGCGCTGCTGCTGTGGCGGGCGCGGCGGCTGCGGTTGCGTGCCCTGCAACTATGGGCGAGTGAGGCCGATGTCGCGCCCACCTCCCAAGAGATGGCGGCGTTGCGCGCGATCTTGCTGAGACGCTGGCCCCTGCTGGCACTGATGAGCGTGTGCGTGGGCCTGGTGAGCATCCTCGAACCGACGCTGTGGCCCCTGCCCGTGGCATTGGTCGCCGTGACGCTGTGGACGGGCTGGCAGCGCCGCCATGAACTGTACGCGGTCAGCGAAGCCCTGCTGTTGACGGGGATAACGACATTGGTCGCGCTGCCGACGGCATGGTATTACCTGGCGCGCTTCGTGGGGTTCGCCCCTGGCAGCGCGTTGCTGGCGCGCAGCACCCCGCACCACGCGACGACCGTCACGCCGTTGTCGCTCGACTTTTGGGGGCACATCCTCGGCAACCTGTGGCAAGAGGCGGGGGTGCTGGTGACGCAGAACTATAGTGCCGCCATCGCGCAGTCGGGGGGCATCCCCATCTTGCCCGCGTTGCTCGTGCCCTTCCTGGTGGTGGGGGTCTGGCTGACGGTGCGGCGGGGCCGTGCGCCCTCATCGCTGATGTTGGCGGTGCTGGCGGTGCTACCCTTCCTGGTGGGGTTCACGGTGGTCGCGCCCGCCAGTGTCACCATCGCGGCGACGGCACTGCCGATCATGTGCATCCTGCCAGCCATCGGGCTAGAGGCGGTGGCGCACTGGTTCGCGTCGCTGCCCGCCGTGATGTCTGGACCAAACAACACCGTCTTCATCTCACGCGAAAATCTGCTGCGGGTGGCGCTGCTGCTGATCTTGCTCATCGCCACGGTCAGCACTTTCTTTTGGTATTTCGCTAACACCATCGTGGGGCCGACGCATATCGTGCGCCCCGCGTGAGATGGGGGTGGTGCAGCGCGCTTCGTGCGCCCATACGCACCTTTTCCGCTAACCCGCACACAACGGCGCACGCCAGTCCCCCGCGCCCTCATAGCACGCCCAGGTTGATGAGCGTGCCGAGGGCCAGCACCACCAAGGCGCTGCTGACCACCAGAAAGATGACCACCTGTTGCCGAAAGGTCGCCAGCAGCATCGCCGCGTTTTTCAGGTCGAAGATCTGGCCGAAAAGCATGAAGGCGAAGACCGCCCCCGGCGCGAAGGTGCCCAGGAACGAGAAGGCCACCGGGGCATCGCTGATGGAGCAGATCGACAGGATGCACGCCAGCGCCATCAGCGCCACGGTGGAGGCCAGCACATTCTGGCTGAGCGCCAAGAGCGGCGCTTGCGGTACGAAGGTCTGCACGGCGGCGGCGATGAGCGCCCCCAGGATGAGGAAGCGCCCGAGGTCCAGCAATTGATCGCCCGCCTCGGCGGCGACATCCGTCGCCGTGTGCAGCCAGGGTGGGAGCGGGAGCGCGGCGGCGTGTGCCCGTCTGACACCATGGCGGTGGGTGGGGGCGCGGCGCAGGTACGCGACCGGGGTGATGCGCAGCGGCGCGGGCGCGGGTGTGGCGGCGCGTTGCCCGCCCACCAGCAGCGCGTCGAGCGCCGTTTCGCCAAAGGCCACGGTCGCCAGCCCCGCCACCGCGACGGCCACCACGAAGGTGAGCGCCAGCCGCGCGACCGCGATGGTGTAGTTGAAGCCAAAGCCCACCGCCGTGGCGAAAAAGACGATGGGGTTGATGACTGGCGCGCCGATCAAGAAGGCCAGTGCCGGGGCCAGGCCCAGTTCTCGTCGCACCAGCGCCCGCGCGGTGGGCACCACGCCGCAGTCGCACACCGGCAGCACGATCCCCAGCAGCGCCGCCACCGGAATCGCCAGCCAGGGGGTACGCGGCACCAACCGCAGCACCCGTTCGCGCGAGACGGCCCGCTCGATGATGGCATAGGCCAGCACGCCGAGCACCATCAGGGGAAAGGCGGTGACGATGATGGCGGTGAAGCGGGTCAGCCATTCTTGCAAACGCGGCAGTAACATGGGCGATACTTTTTCCTTCCGCCCTTGTTATAGGCCCCTTAGCGTGGCCCGTCAACCGTCGCCGCGTTTTGGGTGGTGTTGAAGGATCATTCTTTGTGCGCTGTCCCTTTGTGGGCGTTGAGGGTGCGCAGTTGGCCACAGGCGGCGGCGATGTCGTCGCCGCGCTCGGCCCGGACGCTGTTGCTGACGCCCGCCGCGCGCAACGTCTCGCGGAAGGCGCGGATGTCGGCCCCCGCCGGTGGCCGATAGCCCGCCGCCGTCACATTGACGGGGATGAGGTTGACGTGGGCCAGCGCCCCAAAGACCGCCAGCCGTGCCCCCAGCTCCGCCGCGTGGGCAAGCTGATCGTTGACGCCCGCCAGCAAGACATATTCGAAGGTCACTTGTCGCCCCGTCGCGCGGGCGAAGCTCAGGCAGGTCGCCAGCAGTTCGTCCATGGGATATTTGCGGGCGATGGGCATCGTCTGGGCGCGCATCTCGTTGTTGGGTGCGTGCAGCGATATCGCCAGATTCACGCCCAGCCCCTCGCCCGCCAGCCGCTCGATCATTGGGACGAGGCCCACGGTCGAGACGGTCATGTGCCGCGCGCCCAGGTCGAAGCCCTCGGGCGCGTGCCACAGCCGCAGGGCTCGCAGGGTGTTGTCATAGTTGTGCAGCGGCTCGCCCATGCCCATCAGCACGATGTTGGTGATGTGGTCTAGCGTGCCCGCCTCGGCATCCGCGCCGGGGACGATGGGCCATTCCCACGGCTGCGCGCGCAAGAGGCGGGCGAAGTGCAGCACCTGCCCCACGATCTCGCTCGCCCGCAGATGGCGGTCGAAGCCCATCTGCCCCGTCGCGCAAAAGGTGCAGCCATACGCGCAGCCCGCCTGGGTCGAGACGCAGACCGTGGCGCGGGCGCGCGACGACTCGGGGTTCGGCGGATACAGCATCAGCACGGATTCGATCAGCGCGCCATCGGCCAGCCGCAGCAAGAGCTTGATGGTGCGCTGGTCGCGCGAGTGCAGTTCGCGCTCGACCGCAGGCAGGGTGATGGGCAGCTCGGTCGCCAGCCGCGCCCGCAACGCCTTGGGCAGCGTGGTGATGCCCTCGTAATCCGTCGCCAGATCGCGATAGATGCCCTGAAAGATCTGTTTGGCGCGAAAGGCCGCTTCGCCGCGTTCCGCTAGCCACGCGATGAGTTCCGCGTAGCTGAGATCCAGCGCGGAGGGTGGGGATGCAGTGCTGATTGCCATGGTGCCGTTTCCCGTGCTGTGGGGGCCGACCTCGCTTACAAATCGACGCCCGTGATGCCGTTCGCGCCCAAGATCTGCGAGATTTCGCCGCTGTGGTAGATGTCGTGTTCGATCAGATGCCAGATGACCCACTGGCGGGTGAAAACTTCGGGCCGATGCGGCTGTGGTTCATCATTCGGGTAGGTATACGCTAGGTCGGCGGGCGACCACTCGACCAACGCGGCACGGATGATGCCCCAAGATTGCCGCAGACCCGCGATCAATTCCTCCGCTGTGCGGGTGGGCTGATCGTCGCCGTCCCATTGCTCCATCGCGGCGAAGAGGTCGCCGCCG
>JBBQSR010000386.1:0-4175 GCA_038234855.1 Ktedonobacterales bacterium
CGCATGCCGGATATGGAGTCGGTGGCGGTCGCCTTCTACGTCCGCACTGGTTCCCGCGACGAGGCCGACCCGGCCATCTGGGGTGTCTCGCACTTCTTAGAGCACATGGTCTTCAAGGGCACGGCACGGCGGACGGGCGACGACATCACGCTGGCCTTCAACCACATGGGGGCCGAGTTCAACGCCTACACCAGCTTCGAGGAGACGGTGTACCACGCGCGCGTCCTGGCCGACCAACTGCCCAACGCCATCGATCTGCTGGCCGACATGATGCGCCCCCGTCTGGACGGCGAAGACTTCGCCCGTGAGCGCGACGTCATCCTAGAAGAGATCACGCGCGGCGAAGACCAGCCCACGCAGGTGGCGGCGCGGCAATTCTACCAGACCTATTTCAATGGCACCAACCTGGGGCACGATGTCATCGGCACGCGCGAGAGCATCCAAAATATGACCATCGAGCAGATGCGCGAATATTTTGGTCGCCGCTACGCCGCCGATAACCTCATCATGGCCGTCGCGGGCAATCTGGAATGGCAGCAAGTGCTGGACCTGGCGCAAAAAGCCACGGCGGACTGGGGCAAGGGCGAGGTGGGCCGCCCCGCCGACCACTTCACGCCGCAACCCGTCACGCGGTTGATGCACCGCGACCTGCAAGCACAGCACATCATCTTTGGCTATCCCTTCCCCGCGCAGGAGTCGAAGGACTATTACGCCGCCATCATGGCGTCCGACATCCTGGGCGATGGCAGCGGTTCGCGGCTGTACTGGAACATCACGCACAAGGGGCTGGCCGAGGCCGCCGTGTCGTCCTTCTCGCCCTTCAATGGCCTGGGGATGCACTTCTTTTACGTTAGTGCCGCCCCCGATGCCGCGCAAGACGTGCTGGATCTGGTGCGCGCGGAACTGAAGAGCATCGAGGACGACGGCGTGCATGAGGATGAACTGGCCCGCGCCAAGGCGAAGCTGATCGGCCACACCGTCCTCGACGGCGAATCGACCATGCGCCGCATGATGAATCTGCCGAACTCGTGGTTGATCGACGGTCGCTTGAAGACACTGGAAGAGGATATCGCCGACATCGAAGCCGTGACGGTCGCGGATGTGAACCGCGTCTATCAGCAGTGGCCCAGCGAAGGCAAGGTCGTCTTGCTGACGATGGGGCCGAAAGACGACATCAAATAAATGAAGCTGATCGTCGGCCTGGGGAACCCCGGCGAACAATACACGAAGACGCGCCACAATGTCGGCTTTCGCGTGGTCGACCAGTTGGCCGAGCGGCTGGGCTGGCGCTGGGCCGCCAGCCGCGAACGCGCGCTGGTGACGGAGGGCGTGACCGGTGGCCAAAAGCTGCTGTTGGTCAAGCCCACCACCTATATGAATGACAGCGGGCAGGCCGTCGGCCCCCTGCTGCGCTTCTATAAGCTGACGCTGGCCGACCTGCTGGTGATCTGCGACGACCTGGACCTGCCCGTGGGGCGGGTGCGGCTGCGCGAGCGCGGCAGCCCCGGCGGGCAGAACGGCCTGGGATCGATCATCGCGCACGTGGGGTCGCAAGATTTCGCGCGGTTGCGCGTGGGCATCGGGCGGCCCGCGAACGGGCGCATGAGCATCGTGGATTATGTGTTGGGCATCCCCCCCGCCGAGGAGCGCGCCGACCTGGCCGACAGCGAGACGCGCGCGAGCGATGCCGCCCTGGCCTGGGCGGCGGAGGGCACCCAGGCGACGATGAACCGCTTTAACCTGGACCCCACCGCCGCCCCGCGCCCCCAAAAGCAAAAGGTGGCGAAGCCGGACGCGGGCGGTGCGGAGCCAACGAGTTGATTTCGTGAAGGGAAGGGCGCGTATGGTCGCCGATACTCGAACAGAAACCACGTCGTTCGCCGCGCTAGATGGCGAACGCTACATCAGCCTGACGACCTTTCGGCGCGATGGCACGGGCGTCGCCACCCCGGTGTGGTTCGTCGAGCATGAGGGTGGGCTGGCGCTCTACACGGGCGCGACCTCGGGCAAAGTGAAGCGACTGCACCACACCGCGCATGTGACGCTGGCCCCCTGCACGGTGCGCGGTGCCGTCACCGGCCCGACCTTGGTGGGCACCGCGCGCGTGGTGACGGACTCTGCCGCGACCGCCGCCATTCGCGCCGCGCTGCTGCGGAAATATGGCTTCCAGCGCCGCGCCTTGTTGGCTATCGAAGCGATCAGCGGCATCTTTAGCCGACGGGCACGCTTGGCGCAAGATGCCTATATCACCATCACCCCACTCGGCGTGTAGGCATCCGCTAAGTGACAAGCGGACATCGACTGATGTCACCATTTCCTCGCTATGCGTGCCCTGAGATGCCGCACCGCTAGCGTGCGCCGACCTGTGCCTCGGCCAGCTTCATCGAGAGGATGCGCGAGACGCTGTCGGTCATCGACACGCCATAGATGACGTTGGCGTGTGTCATCGTCACGCGGTTATGCGTGATGACGATGAACTGCGTCTGATGCGCCAACGTCAGCAAGATCTCGCAGAAGCGCACGACGTTGGATTCATCGAGCGCCGCGTCGACCTCGTCCAGCAGACAGAATGGTGGGGGATTCGTCTCAAGCAACGCGAAGAGCAGGGCGGAGGAAACGAGCGACCTTTCGCCGCCCGAGAGCAAGCTGAGATCCTGCACCTTCTTGCCGGGGATCTGCACGAAGATCTCGACGCCGCCCGCGATGTTGTTCTTCTTCGCGGGCAGGGCCTCGGCGATCTCGTCGTCTTCATCCTCGGGGTCGCCCTTCGCGCCGCGCTTGGCTTGCTGCATCTCGAGCCGCGCGTTGCCGCCCTGGAAGAGGGTGATGAAGTGCTGACGAAACCGCTCATTCACGGCCTGGAAGGTTTCGTCGAAGCGGCGCTTCATCGTCGCGTCGAGCTCCATGATGACGGCACGCAGACGGGCTGACGCTTCCTCCATATCGCGTACCTGAGCGGTGAGGAATTCGTAGCGCGTCTTCAGTTCTTCGTAGGCTTGCGGCGCTTCGGGGTCGTAGCCGCCGAGCGATTTCATGCGCCCGCGCAGTTGGTCGATGCCGCGTCGCATCTTGGTCATCTCTTCGGGGGGTGGCGTCTGATCCTCGGGGGCGAGTTCGTCGACGCGCTCGATGATGGCGCGTGCGTCGTCTTCACTCGTCTCCTCAGCGATCTGCGTGCGCAGCGCCTCGACGGTGTCGCGTGCCCGTTGGGCGTCCAGCAGTGCCTTGCGAAGCTGCTCTTCGGCCTGGGTCAGTTCGACGCGCCCGGCGGCCTGGGCCGCCTCGATGCCCGATAGCTGCTGCTCGATGCCCGCCGCCTCGGCCTCGCGCGCCCCCAGCTTGCCCGACAGGTCGCGCAGGATGATGCGCTGCGCCTCTAGCTCCGTCGCGCTCGCCGCCAGCGAGGCGATGAGGGCGCTCGCCTCGGCGTTCAGTTCGGCCAGACGGGCGGCGCGGCGCTCGACCTGCGCGGTGAGGTCGCGTAGTTGCGTCTGCGCGGTGGCGATCTGGGTTTGCAGTGCCTTCGCCTCTTGCTGGCGGACGGCCAGGGCGGTACGGCGCTTCGCCAAGTCGTCGGCACCGGCACGGGCGGCTTCGAGGGCGGCGGTCACGTCATCTTGCAGCGTTTCCAGCAGTTCGGCGGTGTCGCGCTGGGCCGTGTCGGCCTCGGTGATGCGCGCGGCGACGGCGGCGAGGTCGTCTTCCATCGTCAGTAGCTCGGCGGCGATCTGCTGGGTGACGGCGTCGGCAAGCTGCGCCTCGTTGCTGAGCCGCTCGGCGTCGCGCTGCGCGTTGCCCAGCGTCTTGGACGCCTCGGAGAGCGCATGTTCGCGGGCTTTGATGTCGCGTTCCAGGCGGGCTAGCTCCGCGCGGTCATCTTCGAGGGCGGCACGAGCATTCGCCAGCAGCCCCTCGCGCTCGTGGATGGTGATGTCAGCGGCATCGATCTCGTCGGGCAGGTCGCGCAATTCACGCGACCGCGCCAGCACGCTATCGCCCGCGTCACGTGTGCCCTGCCCCACCGCCAGCCAGCCAGCGGGATGCGCCATCTGTCCGGTCGGCGTGACCAGGGGGCGCGCGGCCATCTGCCAGCGCAACTCGCCCGCGCCCGCCACCGCCGTCAGCGCCAATGGCCCCAGCAGCACGCGAATGACGCTCGCCGCCGCTGGCTCCGC
>JBBQSR010000387.1:0-4168 GCA_038234855.1 Ktedonobacterales bacterium
GAGCAGTCACATCACAGCAGAGGAGCTATCATCCATGAACGGCGCTATCGCGCGGCAGGGGACCAACATCGCGGCATTCATCGCAACGCTGGTGGTCAATTATCTGGCGAACGCATTGCCCATCGGGGGCGTGACCACCGCCCAGATCGCCACCCGCTACCCCATCACCTTTTTGCCCGCCAACTTCACGTTTGGCATCTGGGGCATCATCTATCTGGGACTGGTAGCCTTCCTCGTGCAGCAGGCGCGGGCGAGCGAGCGCAACGATGCCTATGTGCGCCAACTGGATGTCCTTTTCCCCATCACCTGCCTCGCGAATCTTTCCTGGCTGATCGCTTTCCAGAATCGCCTCTTCGCGCTGAGCATGGTGCCGATGTTGGTGCTGCTGGGCACGCTCATCGTCATCTATAATCGGCTGGGTATCGGCCAGCGCGCCGTCTCGGCGACGCAACGCTGGACGGTGCAGGTGCCCTTCAGCCTCTATCTGGGCTGGATCACCGTCGCGACGATCTCCAACGCGACCTATGTGCTGTACGATGCGGGCTGGAAGGCCAATGGCGATGTCTGGACGGCGGTGCTGCTGGTGGTTGCGGCGGCGATCACGGGGGCCTTCATCGTGGCACGGCGCGACGTGGCCTACACCCTGGTCGTGGTGTGGGCGCTCTTTGGCATCGCCAGCCGTCAGGCGAGCATCCGGCTGGTGGCGACGACCGCCGTGGTGCTGATGGTCGTGCTGGTGGTGGGCCTGGTTGCCGATCTGTTGCTGAACCGCCGCCCCGCGCGCCCCGCGCTGAGCTAACCCCCGCCGCGCATAAAGGCCCAAGTGCCGGGATATTGCCCAACTGTTGAACAGAAAGATGGGGACCTTTCGTCCCCCCCATGCGCGACCACGTACTCCCCAGGAGAACGACCTTGCAGATCACCAAGAATTCGCTTCGCACGTTGGCGGGTCCGAACGAGTGGTTCACTGGCCTCGTGTACATCGACACGATCGCTACGCCGTCACCTGGCTCGCGTCTGTCGGCGAGCAATGTCCATTTCACCCCTGGTGCCTGCACGGCGTGGCACACCCACCCTCATGGCCAAACCATCTATGTCACCGAAGGCATTGGCTATGCGCAGCGGCGTGGTGGGCCGCTCGAAGTCATCCGCCCAGGGGACCGCGTATTCTTTGAGCCAGGTGAAGACCACTGGCATGGGGCCACCCCCGACCGCTTTATGACGCACTTGGCCCTGATAGAAGTTGATGACGCCGGCAACAATGCCACATGGGGCAGGCATGTCACCGACGATGAGTACAATCAGCCGCCCGCCTGAGATGGCGGTGACGCGCGCCGTTACCCTTCCAGCACCGAGAGGATGTTGCCCGCCGGATCGGTGAACCAGGCGATCTGGGGGCCACCGCCGCGCACGATGCCCTTCGCATCGGTCTGCAAGCGCCCTTCGTTGTAGATCGTGAAGCGCACGCCCGCTAGCGTCAGAGCATCGACCGCCGCGTCGATGTCATCGACCGGGAAATTGAGGATGGTGTAGGTGGCGGGCACGTGCCCCGGTTTGGGGTATACCAGCACCTCACCGTCAGTGCCGATGTGCAACCGCAGCATCCCATTGACCTCGCTGATCGCCAGCCCCAACGTCTCGCCGTAGAATGCCCGCGCGGCGGCGATGTCATCCACCGCGAATCCGCTGAATGCCCGATTCTCTCTGAACATGGTTATCCTCCTCTGTGTTCTGTGGGTTCATACTGTTCGCGCAGTTCGGCGAGGTGCGCCAGCGCGCGGTCGACCTGGGCCTGGTGCGCGGGGTCATTCAGCCAACGACTGACGCCCGAGGGGTGCGGCAACGGCAGCCACACCCGCCCCTCCTGCGTGAAGCGCGTTCCGACGCACTCACTCAGCGACTGCGGCCCCAGGAAGGCGCGAATCGCCATCCCGCCCACCAGCAGCACGACCTTGGGCTGGATCACGGCGAACTCGGCATCGAGCCAGGGGCGGCACAGGGCCAGTTCGGCGGGGGAGGGCGCGCGGTCGCCCTTGCCCGTGCGGGCCTTGCCTGGGAAGCAGCGGGTCAGCGCCGTCAGGTACACCCCCGTTCGCAGATAGTTCGGCGCGAAGCCCGCGCGCGTCAACCAGCGATCTAGTAGCACGCCGCCAGGTCCGCCAAAGGGCAGGGCGCGCTCCACCGAGAGCCGCCCCGGCGCTTGCCCGATGAGCATCAACCAGGCATCCGCCGGACCGCGCCCCCCGGCGATGGGGTTCGCCGCCGCCAACAGCCCCGCCTCCGCGCAGCGGCGACAGGGCCGCACCGCCGCTTGCAGGTCCGCCAGCGACGCGAACCGCTCCGGTACGCCTACTGTCACGATTGAATGTGTCGTCTCCACAGCCTTCTCAAATTTCGTGTCTTTCGTGGATTTTCACGTCCGATCCGTCCTGCCATCCCCTTCTTTTTCTCAGCGGGGATACAGGATCAATTGCGTGCAGCGAAAGAGGGCGAGGGTCTTGCCCGTGGCGGCGTCGCGCACGGGGGCATCCCAGATCTGCGTGGTTCGGCCCCCATGGGTCAATGTCGCCGTGCAGGTGATGGTGCCCGCGCGTGCCGTCCCCAGGAAGTTGCTTTTCAGTTCAAGCGTGGTGAAATTCTCCGCGCCCTCGGGCAAGTTGCCGATGGTGCCATAGCCACAGGCCGTGTCGGCCAGCGCCACCACCGTCGCCGCGTGCAAAAAGCCGTTTGGGGCCAGCAATTCCGCGCGCAGCGGCAGTTCGGCTTCGAGCACCCCGGCCTCCGCCCGCGTGATGCGGATGCCGATCAGCCCCGGCAGATGCCCCGCGCCCAACGTGTTCCACTCTTCCAGCGTCCGCATAGTCGCCCTCACTTTCGCGTTCGTGCTTTTCGTGGATTTTCTCGCCTTTCGTGTCTAATCCCGTTACCCTAGCGTGCGCGTATAGATCCACTGCACGGCATCCTCGACCCTGGTGAAGCCCGCGCCATTCAGCGCGTCGTGGAGGATGAGCAGGTCGATGGGGCGCGCCTCGACGAGGGAATAGCGGTCGCCCTCCCCGGCGGCGTGGGCGCGCAGGTGCAGCGCCAACTGGCTGATTCCCTGCGACGCGCCATCCAGATAGCGCAGCGTCAGCCGCGTCTCGTGGGAATTCGGCGCGTCTGGCCCGACGATGACCAGCGATTGTACCGCGCCGTGGTCTTCCAGCGTCCAGACCTCGCCCGCGCGCAAAAAGCCCTCTAGCACTAGATCGGTCAGGGCCGCCGCGCGGTCGCCCGCCAGGTATAGCCCACCGCTGAGTGACACCAGATTCGACCCCTCTAGCCAGCCCCACAGGCGGTCGATCTCGTCCGGCGCTGGCTGGCGGATGCGTGGCGCGGCGAAGGCGTCGGGCTGCGCGCCCGCGACGGGGGCCGCGAAACGCACAAAAGAGCTGACCTGCGCGAATCCGCTGCCCGTCAGGATGTTGCCCATGGTCGCGTCGGTGCTGGCCGCGCTCGCCCGCACGCTCACCAGGCCCTGCGCCTGCGCCCACAGCGTCCCCGCGCGCACCAGCGCCGTCGCCAGGCCCCGGTCGCGCAGGGCGGGGGCGATGCGCAGGGCTTCGAGCCAGCCCTCGTCGGGCGACACCCGCGCGCAATGGATGGCCCCCACGATGGTCGCGTCATCCACCATCGCCACGGCCAGCGCGCCATCGGCCTCGCCCAGCCAGGCGGCCCAGGCATCGGCCAGCGTTTCATCATTTGGTCCGGTCAGGGGCAGCAGGGTCAGGACGACATCGAGATCGGTCGGGCGCGCGGAACGGAGCGCGAACGGGGGCATCATCAGGCGTGTACCTCGGCGGATGGGGATGGTGGCGGGCGGCGGAAGCGGCGCAGGGTGCGCTGCACCGCCAGGATGACGCCCGCCAAGATGGCGGCTGGCAGCGCCACCGCGACCAGCACGACCATCACCAGTTCGACATAATTCGCGGGTCCGTTGATGAGCGCGATGCCCAAGCCTCCCTCGCCCTCGAAGCCCCGCTGCACCACGAAGCTGAGCACGCCCGGAAAGAGCGCCGCGAAGGTGGCGGGCGGCGTCAGATGCGCCCAGGTTGCATCATCCGTCGACTGGCCCGCGTTGATGTTGCCGACGACCGTCACGGCCACCGCGAACCACGCCCCCACCACC
>JBBQSR010000388.1:0-4167 GCA_038234855.1 Ktedonobacterales bacterium
GCATGAAGGCGGGAACGTGGCCATGAAAGACCGCCTGGGGAAAGAATTGATTGAAGGCCGCGTCTTGCCACCCAGCGACGGCGCGGTCCAGTGGATTGCCAGGGCGCGCGGGATCGAAGGTGTTGTACTGGTGCGCCCACCCGACGCGCGCCCCCGGCTGCGCCGCGTGGATGGCATGGTACGCCGCCGCGTGGGCACGCGCCATCGTGGCCTGGGCGCGCACGGTGGCGCGAAAGTCGCCTTGGCGACCGGGCGGGAAATCACCCATCTGATAGCCGACGGTGCAAAAGACATTCGGCTCGTTGATGGTGCACCAAAAGTCGCATAGGTCGCCGAGTTCGCGCGCCACGAAGTCGGCGTAGCGAGTGAAGCGTGCCACCGCATCTGGCGCGAGGAAGCCGCCCAGCGTCTCGAACCAGATCGGGTGAGTGAAGTGATGCAGCGTCACCAACGGCTCCAGGCCACGGTCGCGCAGGGCCGTGAGCATCGCGCGGTAGCGGGCGATGGCGGCGGTGTCCCACACGCCTGGGCGCGGCTCGATGCGGCTCCATTCCAGCGACAGACGCAGCGCGTTCAGCCCCATCCCCTGCGCGCGGTCAAAGTCGCCCTCGGCATGCGCCCACCAGTCACAGGCCAGCCCCACGTGGTCGCCTGTCTTGATATGCCCGGCCTGTTCCCACGCGTACCATTGGTTGTTGGCCGTGTTCCCCTCGCATTGGTGCGACGAGGTTGCCACCCCCCAGCGAAAGCCTGGGGGAAACGCCAAGGTGCTCTCGGCCATGGGAAGCGTACTCCTGTGGAGTGATCTGTCGGCTCACCCCTAGCGGTCCGCTGTGTTGGGGTCCAGCGCGTCGCGCAGCCCGTCGCCCATCAGGTTAAAGCACAGCACTGCGATGAGAATCGCCAGACCGGGGGCGTAGACCAGCAGGGGATCGGAGGTGAGGTAGTCTTGCGATGAATAGAGCATGTTGCCCCAACTGGCATCGGGTGGCTGCACCCCAAAGTTGAAGTAGCTAAGCGTCGATTCGGTGATGATGTTGCCACCCACCAGGAGCGTGGCGTTCACGATCAGCGACCCCGCCGCGTTGGGCAGGATGTGCCGCACAATGATGCGCGCGTTGCCGATGCCCTGCGCCCGTGCCGCCGTGATGAATTCGCGTTCGCGCAGCGAGAGGATCTCCGCACGGGTGATGCGGGCGGTGTTCGCCCAAGAAAAGAACCCCAGCAGCAGGATGACCTGTCGCACGGAATCCGAGCCGCCCGCGATAAAGAAGGCTGAGATGACGAAGAGGATCAGGTAGAGCGGGACGGACAAAAAGGCATCGGTGAAGCGCATCAGCACATTATCGATCACCCCACCGAAATAGCCCGCCAGCGAACCAATGATGATGCCCAGTGAGAGCGCCACCACCATCGAAAAGAACCCGATCAGCATCGAAACGCGCGCGCCATACAGCAGGCGCGCGAATTGGTCACGACCCACATAGTCGGTGCCCAAGATGTGCTGCGCCGAAACGCCTTGTAGCGCGTTGGCGATGTTGGTGTCGGTGGCGGGGTGCACCGCCGCTGTCTCGCCGATGAGGAGCGGCGCGAGGATGGCGGCGATTATGATCAGGATCAGCACCACTAGCCCCGCCACCGCCAGCCGATTTTGCCGGAAGCGATAGACCGTCAGTTGCAGCATGCTGCGGTGTTTGGCCGTCACGATCTCTTCGCCGTCACGGCTAGCGAGCATCAGGTCGACGCCGCTCATCTCTTGTTCGACGCGCATCTGCGTGGCTCCTTTCCCAATCTTAGGAATAGCGGATGCGCGGATCGATCGCGCTATACACGACATCGGCGAACAGGTTGAAGAAAATCACCGAGGCCGCCCCCAACAACAACAAGGCTTCGAGGATGGGGAAATCGCGCGCCTCGAGGGAATCATAAAACAACCGCCCTAAACCAGGCCACGCAAAGACATGTTCGGTAATGACGGCACCGCCAAAGATGAGGCCAAGATCAATGGCGACCTGCGTGATGAACGGTGTCAGCGCATTGCGCAGGGCGTGGCGATAGATGACGGCGCGCGTGGACAAGCCCTTGGCCTTGGCCGTGCGCACGTAGTCTTGGTTGAGGGCTTCGATCATGCTGGCGCGCAGGTAGCGGCTCCAACCGGCCAGAAAAAGGAGCGACAGGACGATCGTCGGCAAAATAATATGCTGCACCCCATCGACGAATGCATCGATGGGTGTGTTACAGCCGTAGATATCGCACGAGCCTTGCCCTAAGGGGGGAAGAATATGCAATTGGACGCTGAATAACTCTTGTAAAACCAGGCCAAACCAGAAAACGGGCACGGAGATGCCGAAGTAGGCTAAGACCGTCACGAGATAATCGACCACGGAATATTTGCGCACCGCCGAGAGGACGCCCAGCAACATCGCCATCACCAATGCGAAGCTCATCGCGGTCCCAAACAGTTCCAGCGTCGATGGAATGCGTCCGGCGATCTCGGTGGTGACGACTTGGCCATCCGCGAAAGAATTGCCGAAGTTGCCGCCCAGCACATTTTTGAGCCATAGCACATATTGCACTGGCAATGGTTTATCCAGACCATAGAGACGTTCGAGATTCGCGCGGGTCTCCGCCGTCATGCGGGGGCTAAAGAGCACGGCCTGGGGGCCACCCGGCAGCGCGTGCACCAGCAAAAAAAAAGCCAATCGAGAGCACCAGCAGCAACAACACCGCTTGCAAGACACGCCGAATGAGGTAGGCCGACATAAGCAAACGTCCCTTCCCTGCCTGGGTCAGTGGATGATGGCGGGAATCGCGCGGGTGAGCCCCGGCGCTGGCGCGTCCCGCACAGAGGACGGCCAGCACCGGGGCGGCGGTGAGGTCACACGAGGACCTCACCAAGGGTTGCGCCTAGCTCCGGTACCAATCCCAGATGTTCCACGTCTCGGACGTGCCGATGGCGGATGGCGCGTAGTTGCCCACCGTGTTGCGATGAGCGGCGATGTCTGGGTACACATAGTACCACATGACGGGGTTATCAGCCAAGATGTCTTTGTACAACGCATGGAAGGCCGTCGTGCGATCAGCCTGGGCCGGGCTGGTCAGCTCTTTGGTGATCTGCGTCTGCGCGTCTTGGTTGCACCAGTGGCTGATGTTGAAGCCGTTGGGCAGGAACTGATCGCAGCCCCACTGGGTGTGGTTGTCGGGGTCATAGGTCAGCGAATTCGCGAACTCGGCCATGTCGTACATTTTGTAGTCGCCCAGGACCGTTCCAAAGAACGTTGCCGCCGGGAAGTTCACGATGTCGACCTTGATGCCGATCTGCTTCAACTGATCTTGGATCAGCAGTTCGCTCTGCTCGCGGTAGGCTTTGCCCGCCGTGGTCGAGTAGCGCAGTTCCAGTCGCTTGCCGCCCTTGGTGTAGTATTTATCCGCCCCAAGGGTATAGCCATCACCTTCTAACAGCGCCTTGGCCCCAGCAGGGTCCAGCGTGTAGCAAGGGATGAGCGTGGCGTCGTGGGCGAAGGTGCCGCCACCGTCGTCACAGGTGGGCGTGGCGATGCCCTTCCAGATGTTCGTCGAGAGCGCCTTGCTGTCGATGGCCATGGTGATGGCCTTGCGCACCTTGGGGTCCGACAGGAAGGGATTCGTGAAGTTGAAGTACACGGCCTCGAAGCTGACGGGGGCCTTATCATAGACGACCGTATAGCCGGGGATGGCCTTGTACGTTTCCAGCTTGTTGATATCCAGGAACCAGGCGGTATCGACGGTGCCGCTCTGGAGGGCCGTCAACAGCGTGTTCTGGTCGGGGATGATCTTGAAGGTGATCTGGTCCAGGTACGGCTTGGGGGCCTGGAAGTAGTTCGCGTTGCGCTTGCCGGTGATGTGGTCCGACTTGACGCGATCCGTGATGGTGAAGGGGCCGCTGGTCACTTTGGGCCAGAAGGCATTGTCAGACTTCGAGACGCTGGCGGGGGCGATGCTGCTATAGACCGCCTTGGGCAGCGGCGCGAAGGCCAGCGGATCGGTCAGGGCGAGCGCGATGAAGGCGACATCGGGGTTCGTCAGGTGAATGATGACCGTCGTCGCATCCGGCGTCTCGACCGAGGCGATGTTCTTGAACTCGCCCGCTTGCAGCTTGGCACCGTAATCGGGGTTCTTGATCAGGTT
>JBBQSR010000389.1:0-4153 GCA_038234855.1 Ktedonobacterales bacterium
GATCTCATCCTTCGACCAGAAACCCGCCAGCGGGAAAATCCCTGCCAGCGCTAGCCCGCCGATGACGAAGGACCAGAACGTGACGGGCAACGATTGCCTCAGCCCGCCCATCCGTCGGATGTCTTGCTCGCCATGCAGCGCGTGGATGACCCCGCCCGCCGCCATGAAGAGCAGCGCCTTGAAGAACGCGTGCGTCGTCAGGTGAAAGATGGCGGCGGTGTTGGCCCCGACGGCCTCGCCCATGAACATGTAGCCAAGCTGGCTCATGGTCGAGTACGCCATCACCCGTTTGATGTCATATTGAAAGAGCGCCACCGTCGCCGCGAAGAGCGCCGACGCGCCCCCCATCACCCCGACGACCGCCAGCGCGATGGGGGCCGCGCCAAAGATGACGTGGCACCGCGCGATCAGGTACACGCCCGCCGTCACCATCGTAGCGGCGTGGATCAGCGCGCTCACGGGCGTCGGGCCTTCCATCGCGTCGGGCAGCCAGATGTGCAGCGGCAACTGGGCCGACTTCGCCGCCGCCGCGACAAGTAGCAGCAGCGCGATGGCCGTCGTCATACCATCGCTCGCGCTGAAGTGCGGTGCCGCGCCGGGGAGGATCAGGTTCGCGTATTGCAGCGTGTTAGTTTTGCCGACCAGCAGGAAGATCGCCAGCATCAGCCCAAAGTCGCCGATGACGTTGATGACGAACGCCTTTTGCGCCGCCGCCACCGCCGCTGGCCGCGTGAACCAAAAGCCGATCAGCAGGAACGACGCCAGCCCGACCGCCGCCCACCCGACCAGCAGGAACAGGAACGAATCCGCCAGCACCAGCAACGACATGGCGAAGATGAACAGATTCATGAAGCTGAAGAAGCGTGCGTAGCCCGAACTGTTCTCTTCCTCCATATAGCCGACGGAGTAGACGTGGATGAGGAAGCCGACGCCCGTCACCACCAGCATCATGATCGCCGAGAGGTGGTCGGTCAGCACGCCGAAGGTGATGGTCAGCCCGCCCGAGACGACCCACGTCCAGAGCGTCTGGTCGTGCGGCGTGGTGTCGCCACCCAGCGCGAAGAAGTTGGTGAGCGCGATGAGGAAGGCCACCCCCACCGTGCCGCAGCCTATCGCCGCCGCGACGGATTTGGGCAGCGACCGCCCGCCCAGGCCATTGATGATGAAGCCCGCCAGCGGCAGGGCCAACATCCAGGGAGTCAATGTCAGCACAGGTGGCTATCCCTTCATCGCGTTGAGGTCGTCGACGTCGATGTCTTTGCGCGAACGGAAGATCGAGACGATGATGGCCAGACCAATGACGACCTCCGCCGCCGCAACCGACAGCACCAGGAAGACGAAGATCCAGCCATCGACGGAGTGCAGCGCGTTAGCGAAGGTCATGAAGGACAGATTCACCGCGTTCAGCATCAGTTCGATCGACATGAAGATGACCAGCGGATTGCGCCGCACCAGCACGCCGACGACGCCGAGCGTGAAAAGGACCGCGCCGACCAGCAGGAACGCATTGGGGGGCATGGGGGTGGGCATCAGGCTTACTCTCCCTCGCGGCTGCTGGTGCGGCGTCCCAGGACGACCGCGCCAACGATGGCGGCGACCAAGATCACGCTCGTCACCTCGAAGGGAAACAAGAAGCCGTGGAAGAGCGCCTGCCCAAACGCCTCGGTGTTGCCCTGGCTGTCGATCTGTCGGGCGAGGTCACTCGCGCCCGTGGCGATGGCATCTGGGTGGACGCCTGCTTGCACCAGCACCGTATAGCCGATAGCCCCGACCAGGATGATCCCCAGGAACACCGCCGGACCGACCTGCCAGCGTATGCGGTCGCGCGAGGTGAGGGCGTCGTTGTCCTCTGGTGCCAGCATCGTCACGACGAAGAGGAAGAGCACCATGATCGCCCCGGCATACACCAGCACCTGAATGGCGGCGATGAAGATGGCATTGAGCATCAAAAAGAAGAGTGCCAGACAAAACAGGTTGACGATCAAACTCAGCGCCGAATACACGGCGTTGCGAAAGGCGATAACGCCGATGCCCGAGCTGATGGCCGCCGCTGCCAGCACGTAAAAAGCGATTTGTCCTGCGAGCATGGCCGGTGCGGGCCTCCAATTGCCAAGGGGTTGTGTGACAGCCAGCCTTGCGGTGAGTCACACCGTACCCCTCTAGTTTAGCATAAGTGCCCGCGCCGTGTCGCCTGAATCCGCTTTTTGGGGCATGCCGTGCGCTATTTCGGCAGTTGCGCCTCGTCGCGCAGCACCAGTTGTGTCGTCGCGCCGTTTTGTTGCCAGTACCACAGCGTGCCATTGCTGAGTGACACGGGGGTGGTGGTAAAGTTTGGCGGCGTCGGCAGCGTGACGAGCTTGTTTTGCGTGCGATCCCACGCGGCAACCTGGCCAGTGACGCCGGGTAACTGAATGAGGATCAAACGGCTATCGGCCAGGATGAAGTATGCGGCGTCCTTGCTGCCATTGGCAATGGGCAGGGTGAAAAGGAGCCGCATCTGCGGACTCGGCTGAGTCGCCTGATCGATTTGCTCGAATTGTAGGGCCGTGTTGCCCGGCAACGGGACGGTGGTGAAGATGGTAGCACCATCTAATGTAAAACGATTGAAGTCATAGTACGACGCAGCGAGGAGCTGGGTTACGTCACGCTGCACGCTCGTCTCTAGGTCAAAGAGGGCGGCGGGGGCAATGTCACTGGGGCTGGGCTTACCCGTCCCCGTGTAGTTGTGATTGATGGTCAACACATACGGCCAACTGATGGTGAGACTGAGGCGTGGAGCGAGCTGGGTATAGGTCGTCCCAGTCGCCAGGTTGGCTTCATACAGGCCAAATTTGTTGTCATTGCTCGCTAAAAGCAGCCAGCCGTGAGATACGAAGATGGCCGTGCTATCGAGGGTATCGTCAGTGCCATTCGCAAGTAGGCGGGTCTGGCCCGTTTGCGTGTCGAAATACCCAACCGTGATGTTAGAGCTGCCTGGCCCCCCGGTGAGGTTGAAGCCGCCCTCCCACGCGATATAGCGGCCATCAGTAGCGGCCCTGGCAATGTCCCAGGAGGTCGTGGTGAAAATGGTTTGCACCGCGCCCGTCACGGGATCGATCAAAACGACCCGCGGTTGCGGTCGTGGAGCATGGGTTGTGGGGCCGCTGTTGTCTATCGCCACGATGCCGCGCCCGTTTGGCATCACGTCTTCTATGGTGTAACGTCGCGCGTCGAGCGTGAGAATTTTTTGGCCCGCCGTTCCCCAGGCTTGTGCGGGGGTCAGTAGGGGGATGGTGGTTGGTGTAGAATGCCCAGTATTGGTAGGCGCAACAATGACGGTGGGGGTGCCAGAGGTCGCTGGTGTACGATTCGTTCTGAGGAAGACGACAAAGAGCGCCACCAGCACCACCGCCGTCACCGCGCCAACGATACTCACTCGCTTCATGGGAATTAGCCTCCTGTGATGTGACTGTGCCAGTTGCGTTTGCATGCCGCGCCAGATGCCCACTTGCAAATCAGGGATGCGCTGGTTGCGCAGCGCCCGCTCGGCGCGCTCACTGCCTGTCAGCCGTGCCCGACAGCCCGCGCAGGTGGGCACGTGCGCCGCCAGCCGCGCATCCTCCGCTGCTGGCAGCAGGTGTTCGCGCCAGTCCGAGAGGGCCTGATCGGTGACGTGCCAGGGACAGGGGGGGAAGGGAATGCTGGTCATCTCAGCCGCGCTCCTTTTGCAGATAGCGGTCGCGAAATTGCGCTCGTGCCCGCGAAAGGGCCATGCGCGCTGCGGTGGGCGACAGCCCCAGCATCGCGCCCACCTCATCAAAACTCACCCCATAGACATCGCGCAGGATGAGGATCGCCCGCGCCTTGGGGGCGAGTTCCACCAGGATGCTCCCCACGAAATCGCGTTCGATGAAGTGGCCGGTGGGGTCGCTGCTGGCGGGGTCATCCGCCGCGTCGAGCGAGATGGCGGCACGGACTCCGCGCGACTGTGCCCGCAGATGGTTCAGCGCCAGATTCGTCGCCACGCGAAAGAGCCAGGCCAACGGATGCTGCGCCGCCGCGACCTCCGCGAAGTGCTGCCACGCGCGAACGAAGGTTTCCTGGCACAGATCACTGGCGGCCCCCTCATCGCCGACCATCCGCCACAGATAGCCAGTGACGCGCGGCTCATGCT
>JBBQSR010000390.1:0-4129 GCA_038234855.1 Ktedonobacterales bacterium
ATGAGCGACGAAGCACAGCAATGGAATGATTATCCCAAGCAAATTCAGGTCAGCGCGCAGATGAGCGAAAACGGTGGACATCTGGCCCTCTTTCAGCAATTCCCTATCCGCCGCACCTGGCATGGGGGGGAATGGTGGTACAGCCTGGTCGATTGCATGGGGCCACTGAGCAGCTCACCGAATCCACGACGCTATTGATCCGACCTAAAAAAAAGCGCATCCTGCGGGAAGAAGAGGTTGACGTGTACGCTCTGGGCGTACACGTCATAAAGATGCCCGATAGCAAAGGGCGCATGCAACCAACCGACTGCGGCAACGCGGAAGTCTTGCTCCGGCTCATTCAGTCCGTGCGTTCGCCCAATGCCGAGCCGTTCAAGCTGTGGCTCGCCCGCGTCGGCGCGATGGTGATGGACGACCACGATGAGCATAGCGACCAGGGCACATGCCCGGCACGCTCCCTGAGACGATGGAGAGCGTCGAGATGGGTGCCAACATCTTTCAGCGCACCATGACCGCCGACCTCATCAGCAAGCGCAACCTGCAAGGGATCGCACCGATCGCCGCCACGGCGAAAGACGTCGGCGTGGAAATTCGCCTGACTATCGAGCGCGTCGGCGGGACGATGCCCGAGGACATGCCACAATATCCGCCGCTGCCGCCCGGCGAATGGATGCCCCTCGACCACCCCGCGCGCATCCAATGGGACGACGACGACGACGAACCCGCCACCTTCGAAGAAGGCCACGCCTGGCCCCCGACGCCCAGTGCTCGGCTTCGAGGAATCCTTCGCGCCCGGCTTGTGCTATACTAAACAGGTATGCCAGTTGGCAGGTGCAGATCAAGAGTGTGCCGCGCGTGGACGCGGCGACGGCGGCATCGGCGGTGCGGCTGTACGGAGGCTTCTTTCCTTATGGGTGAGCGTATTTTAGTGTGTGTCGCCTGGCCCTATGCCAAGAGCGTGACGCACGTGGGCCAGATCGTTGGGGCCTATCTGCCGGGCGACATTTTCGCGCGCTATCAGCGTATGGCGGGCAACGAAGTCCTGATGGTTTCTGGCAGCGACGCGCACGGCACGCCCATCACCGTGGAAGCCGACGCGGAGGGCATCAGCCCCACTGAGGTCGTGGAGCGTTATCATTCGCAGATTCTCAAGGTGTGGGAGCGGTTGGACATCTCGTGGGATAACTATACCGTCACGACGAATGCTACCCACTACCGCGAGGTGCAGGCCTTCTTCACCCGGCTGTTGGAGCGCGGCTATCTCTACAAAGAGACTGTGACTTCGCCGTATTGCCCCACGGATGACCGCTTCTTGCAGGACCGTTACATCCTGGGCACCTGCCCACATTGTGGCTTTGCACGCGCGCGCGGCGACCAGTGCGAGCAATGCGGCAAACTGCTGGACCCCGACCAGTTGATCGATCCGTACTGTCGCATCTGCCTCAGCAAGACGAGCAAGATCGAGTTTCGCGCGACCGAGCACTATTATTGGGATCTGACCAAGGTGCAGGGGCCTCTGGAGGAGTGGGCACGCATGGCGATGGGCCACTGGCGTCCGCATGTGGTGGGCGTGGTACAGGGCTGGCTGCGCGAGGGATTGCGGCCCCGTGCCTTTACCCGTGACATCAACTGGGGCGTCCCCGTTCCCGTAGAGGGCTTCGAGAGCAAGCGCATCTACGTGTGGTATGACGCGGTGATGGGCTACCTGACGGCCACCATCGAGTGGGCCGAGAAGCAGGGAACGCCCGACGCCTGGAAGGAATGGTGGGTGACGACACCAGAAAATCCGCAACCCTCGAAGACCTATTACTTCATCGGCAAGGACAACATCCCGTTCCACACCATCATCTGGCCCGCGTTGCTGATGGGCCACGGCGAACTGGCGCTGCCCTACGACGTGCCCGCCAACGAATTCATGCAGATGGGCGGGATGAAGGCCTCGGCCAGCGAGGGCAACGTGGTATGGACGCCCGACGCGCTGGACCGCTATGGCCCCGACGCGTTGCGTTACTATCTGGCGGCCATCATGCCCGAGCAGCGCGACACCAACTTTAGCTACGATGATCTGGTGCGGCGCAACAACGACGAGCTCGTCGCCACCTTTGGCAACGCCGCGCACCGCACCCTCACCTTCGTGCAAAAGCACTTCGCGGGGACGGTGCCCGAGGCCGGGGAGCTGACCCCGGAGGATGAGGCGCTGCTGGCGACGACGCGCGCCACCTTCGACGCGGCGGGCGCGGCCATCAACGCCGTGCGGCTGCGCGACGGACTGAGCGAGGCCATGGCGCTGGCCCGCGCCGTCAACAAATATCTCGACGACCAGGCCCCATGGAAAATGATCAAGACGGATCGCGACCGCGCGGCGACATCGCTGCACGTGGTCATTCAGGCGCTGGGGGCGCTGCGCATCTTGTTGACGCCGTACATCCCGCATGCCACACAGAAGCTGCACACCATCTTGGGGTTCAGCGGCAATGTGGATAACTGTGCCTGGGCCTATTCCTCGGTGCCCGCATGTCAGGCGCTGCCAACGCCGGAGCCACTTTTCGCGAAGTACGACGTTCCCGAGGCGGCGACGGCTTAACATCCCCTTAACCCGCTCCACCAGCGGAGTTTTCCACATATCCACGAGTTATCCACAGCGTTGTGGATATGTGGACATCTAGCTGCTGTAGACACCATGCTCGTACAGCCAGCGGACGAAGTGCAGATGGGGATCGTCCGTCACGCGCTCGGCGATCTCGGGGATGTCATAGCGATGCTCACGCAGCATCAGCAGCCGCACGCCCTGCTCCCAGGTAAAGCCTTCGTCGAAGAGGGCATCGAGCGCCAGTTGGTCTTCCAGCGGGGTATCGGCGGGCAGCAGCAAATCGAGCGCGGTATCATCATCATCAAAGGTGAATGCGGCGTCCCATTGAAAGTCCTCGTCGAATGGTTCGGGCAAGGGCATTGGCATGGTCATGGCTGGTACGTCACCCTTTCGTTTCCGCGTGGGCAGCGTGCCCACACATGCTCTTCGGAGTGGCGCGTCTTGCGCTGGCGGGCGACCGATGGGGGCAAGCGCCCGGTCCATCAACTGCCATCGCCGTGTGAGACATATCATCGGCACCACAGCAGATGCCCATAGGTACACAAGTCCCCAGACTGCACAAGGAATTCCGGTAGCGATATCTCACGCTGCCAACGTGCGCCTCGCTGCGTGGAAAACGCTGGCATTTTTGTCGTGTGATCCCCTATACTGAAAAAAAAAAAAAAGAACGAGCACAGCGGGCAGGTAGCCAGGAGACGATGTGATGTCAGATTTGCCACAAAATACACCTACGCTGCCCGTGACACCCTATACAGTGCTTCAATATCACTTGCTCCGCGACTTCGCCGCCCGCTATATTTGGTGGAAGACCGCCGACGAGGCACGACATTACCCAGAACGCATCATGGCACAGGTCATGAATCTGGGAACCATCGAGGATCTCAGGCGTCTCTTCACGTCTTTCACCACGCAGGAACTACGCCACGTCCTGAAACGAGCAGAACCGGGGTGGTTCAACGAACGCTCCTGGGCGTTTTGGCATCTCTATCTGAAACTCACTCCGGTGAACGGCACACCGCCGCCCATGCCGCTCCGCACCTTCGGTGAATGAACAGACGTCCCCACAAAACACTAACCTTGGAGTCGCTAACCAGTTGGTGAAAATTTCCTGCTTTGGCGGAATTGATGTCGGGCGTATCGGAGAACCAGAGACAACCACTGATGGGGTTCTCGCCGTCGCTTCCGCTGAGGATCTATTGGCGCACAAGCTAAAAGTGATATTACAGCGTATCGAGGCCAAAGACTATCGTGATGTGGCAGCCCTCTTACGGAGTGGAATCGCGCTCGAACACGGTCTGGGAGGTGCCGCGACCCTGTTTGGTTCGAGCTTCCAACCTACTGAAAGCCTCAAATCGCTCGTCTATTTTTCGGGCGGAGACCTCGCGACACTCGACGCTACTGATCGCGCTACGTTACAAACATCTGTCGCGGCTATTAACCTTGGTGCTGGTTTTCCCCCGGTACCACGCATCTCGCTGATACTTGGGGCGTGAGGGCAGCACGTCACCTCGCCTAACCATAGAGGTATCGCTCTTTTAC
>JBBQSR010000391.1:0-4121 GCA_038234855.1 Ktedonobacterales bacterium
GGTGGGGCTATACGCCCGGCGGTCGAAGCGATAGCGGCTGGGGGCGTCATTCGCGCCCGACGTCGCGTTCGCTTCGTCTGTCATTACAGTGGGCGTTGGCGCGGCGGCGACGGGCGCAGCGGGTGCTGGCGGGGTGGCGACGGGCGCGGGACCACGCTGCTCGGAGGCGGCGCTCGGCGCGTTCACCGTGGCGCGGGTATCCTTCGTGCGCGGCGCGGCGGGTTCCGCTGGCGTGGGGGCGCTGATCGCGTTCGGCGCGTCATCGGTGGTGGATTCAGCCTCGGCCTCGGGGCGGGTGTTTTTGTTGCCGCGCCCACGTGCGCCACGGCGCGACCGCCCTGCTGGGGCGTTCTGCGTCGTTTCGGTGGCCGTCTCGGCCTCCGTGACGGTGTTGGTCGGCGTCGGGGTGGCCGCTGGGGTCTCCTCGACCGCAGTGGTGGTGCGGGCCGGACGGCGATTGTTGTTGCGGCGTGGGCGCGGCGTGGCCGCACCATTCGCGGTGGTGTCAGCGGCCCCGCCAGTGGTGGGGGGCAAATCTTGTTCGCTCATGTTCTCCTAAACTTTCCCAGGGGTAGCCGTCCTGGGGCAGCGCGGCGGGGGTGTGGAGCTGTATGCCTCGTGTGACGTGGGGTGCGCCTTCGCGACAACTCGTGTTGCCAACAGCACGCCCCACGGCTCGACACACGCCCTCGCGCGCTCGTCTGCCGGACGAAAAACCATCCCGGTGCATCTGCCGCCGCGCCAGGGGCGCTGGGGGCAGGTTATTCATGGTGTTGGCGGTGCGGGGCACCGGCCAGGGGGCGTTTGCGTCGCGCCGCGACGAAGCGCCAGAGATGAGCCGAAGCTCTTATACAGAGTTATCGGCAACGGACGCCATTCCCGGAAGAAGGGCATCTGGCACCGGAGAGCGCGGACGCTTGATCCGGTGGGGACGGAGGGCACATCACAGGGGAACGATCAGCTATCTGGTGCGGCTGGACGATGCGGAGTTCGTTCGCTTCACGGCCACGGTGCCAGCGGCGGAAGCACTGGTGCGCCATACATGGAAGATTCGTTGCAGTCCGGTGATACCCGTCAGCACGACAAACGCCACCAGCACCCACATCAGCCAGAGATCATTCCCAAGTAACAGTCCAATACCAAGCAAGACTACCCGTTCGGGGCGCTCCATGACGCCCACTTTCGCATCCATGCCTAGCCCTTGAGCGCGGGCGCGGGCGTAGCTGACCACCAACGAAAGGATTGCCGCGACATACGCCAAAGCGATGGTCGCTGTCTGCACATTGCCTGGGGACCCGACACGTAAGGCATGGAAGATGACGCCCAAAAAGAGGGCACCCTCCGCATAGCGGTCCAGGGTTGAATCCAAGAATGCGCCGAAGAGCGAACTTTTCTGCTGTACGCGAGCGACAGCGCCATCGAACAGGTCGAAGACGCCGGAGGCCAACACCCATACACCGCCCCACCGCAGGGGACCAAGCGCGATGACGAGCGCCGCTACCCCATTGAGGGCCAATCCGAGGAGCGACACCGCATTCGGGGAGATACGCAACGCTGCGATGGGGCGGACGATTTGTTCCGCTATCGAACGCGCCCGGCGTTGCACTTCCGGTCCGAACATAGGTGCTCCTTGCCAGATCTATTCTTATTCTACAACATTTTCATCCAAAGTGGAAATAGCCCAGACAGATTGGCCTTTTCCCGCTGCCACCGAGGCGACCGGGGCGGGCCAGCGCAGCAGCGCACGCCACCAGCCCTGCGTCGCTTGGCGCTCGTGCATGCGCCGCTGGGCCTCGTGGTAGACGCCCTCGATGCGGTTGGTGACACTTTCCCACCCAAAGTCTTGCGCGCGAGCCTGGCCCCGTGCCGCCAGCGCGCGCCGCGCCACGTCGTCGCGCAGCAGATGGCAGATGGCCCATGCCAGCCGCTCGGGGTCGCGTGGCGCGGCCAGCACCCCCGTCTCGTTGCCGGTGATGACGCTGCGAAAACCGGGGATGTCGGACGCCACCACGGGCGTGCCCGAGGCCATCGCTTCCAGCAGCACGATGCCCTGGCTCTCGTTGCCGGTGTTGGGCGCGCAATAGACATCCGCCGTGGTGAAATAGGACGGTTTGTCGGCGTCGCTGACGAAGCCGGTGAAGACGATGTCTTCCCAGCCCTTGCGTTCCACGAATCGCTCGAACTGGGCGCGCTGCTTGCCATCACCCGCCAAGATGAAGCGCACCGGAGCCGCGCCAGGTCCGCTGAACTCATCGCGGATCAAGGGGATGGCCTTCAAGAGGAAGCGCAGCCCCTTGCGCGGCTCCATCCGTGAGAGGAAGAGCACGTTGCGCTTGCCATCCGCGAACTGGGACAGGCGGGGGGCGCTGCCGTCGAAATGCGCGACATCGATGCCGTTGGGAATGATGGTAAAGTCGCCGTCAAAGAAGCGGCTGACATGGTCCCGCGCCGCCTCTGAGACGGTGATGCAGCCATCAAGCTTCGCGAAGAACGATCCCAGGAAGGGGCTGGCCATGCTATAGGCCACCGTCGCCGTCGAGTTCTTGCGATTCGACGAGGCGTGGAAGGTCGCGACGCAGGGGATGCCCATCTCGGTCGCGACGCGCAGCACCGCCAGTGTCAGCGTCGAAACGAAGGGTTCGTGCAGATGGATGATGTCGAAGGCCTCACGCGCCAACAATCGCCGTAGCTGGCGCGAGATCGCCGGGGTGATGCCCACCCGCGCCACCGAGCCATTGAAGTGCAGCGAGGCCGTCCACCCCAATTTATAGACGCCGAATTCCACCTCGCGTGCCCCCGCCCCCGATGCCGGGGTGAGGATGCGCACGGTGTGGCCGTGCTGGCGCAGGGTCTGCGCCAGATTTTCGATATGGCTGCGTACCCCGCCAGGGTAGCTCCAATCATAGGGCGATACCAGGGCGATCTTCATAGGTCTCCCATTCTGCCCTTCATCCGCCGCTTCCCTGCTCGTTCCTGGATTGAAGAGCCGCTTGACACGCTCTGCCCTCATCATAGCACCCCGAGATGAAAACGACGTTATATCTTGTTCTGTGCGCCAGTCGTCGCGGCGATCGCGACATCCCTCGGCGCTGTTGTGGCGTCCGTGCCCACCCATACATCATCAGCGAAGGCGGCCAACCACCGCTCTGGGTGGCGCAAGATCTCGCGCTCGATCAGCCGCACCAGCGGGGCCAGCGCGGCACGGGTGGCCGCCTCGCCGCGCATCTGCGGGCCAATGACGATGCCAGGGTCGATCACGTGCCCCTCTAACCGCCGGAAGCCGGTGCGCCACAGGCTCATGACGATGATGGGTGCGCCGGTCATCCGCGACAACGCCACGGGTCCAGTGGGGATGCGCGCCGTCGCCCCAAAGAACGGCATCTCGATGCCCGTGTGCAGCACATCGCGGTCCAGCGCGACCACCACATGCGCCCCCGACCGCAGCCCAGTGATCATCGTGCGCAGCGTCTCACCCTCGGTGATGGGCAGGAACTCGATGCCGCTCTTGTTTCGTTCGCGCAGCAAGATGTCGAAAAGCTCCGGCGGCTGCACCACCTCGACCGGGGCGACCATCCGCCCGCCCGCGAAATGCGCCAGGAACGGGCGACCCCACTCGAAGCCGTTGCTATGCAGCGACAGCAAGATGCATCCCTGACCGCGCTTGTGCATCTCGGTCAGCACGGTCTGGTTCTCGATGGTGATCTGCCCCAGATCGCGCGGATTCGTGAGATCTGGCGGGGTGAAGAGATCGATATAATTCCACAGCAGCGCGCGGAAGCTGCGCCGCACCGCGCGATCCAGCGCGGCGGGGTCGGCGGCGAGCGTGGGGATGTGCGCCAGATTCGCCCGCACGCGCTGGCGCGTGCCCGTCGCCGTCAGCCACAGGACCTCGGCGGCGAGGACGGCCACCACCTGCAACAAGATACGCGGCACATGGGGCAGCACGCGAAAGCCGAGGCGAAACAGCCGTGTCTTCATGTGTCACCCCACCCGTGCGGGGGCGGGCGTCCGCGCGGCCCGCTTGGTGACGGGCGCGGTGATGGCCGCTTCCTCGGGCCAGAAGCGCCGAAACATGTACCACTGCGTCGGGTCGTCGCGGATGGTGGCTTCGAGCGCGTCAA
>JBBQSR010000392.1:0-4093 GCA_038234855.1 Ktedonobacterales bacterium
ATCTCCTGGCGATGCGCGGTGAGGCCCGCCCGACCCCGCTCCGTCAGGAAGTAGTAAAAGTACCAGAACCCCGCTTCCAGGTCGGGGCGAATCGGCTCCATCGCTCGGCTGATATCCTGAATCAGGTAGCTGTTGACCGAGACGAGGCCCGCGCAGCGTTCAGGCCACAGCGCGGCGACGACACAGGCCGCCCGTCCGCCCCAGTCATACCCAGCCAAGATCGCGCGTGGAATAGCGAGGGCATCGAGCAGGGCGATGACATCGGCACCGAGGGCGGCTTGCTGCCCAGAGCGTGGCGTGGCGGGGTCCAAGAACTGCGTTGGTCCATGCCCCCGCAGATAGGGGACGATGACGCGCTGCCCCGCCGCGACGAGACGGGGAACCACCTCACGATAGCTGTGGATGTCATAGGGGAACCCATGCAGCAGCAGGACGACCGGGCCATCCACTGGCCCAGCGGCGAAGTACGCGATATCGAGGACATCCGTGCGTGCAACCTGCAACGGCTCAAGCTGGGGCAAGGGGGCGGTCGCTTCCGTCGTGGTCATCGTGTTCTCCCTCGGCGGTAACTTTATGAACCCGACGACGGTGCCGCGTCGAGCACCGTTGCTAGCGGTGCCCCGACCTCGACCAGATAGACCGAGAGCATCTGCCCCGTTTCGGGGCCAAGGTCCAGCGCGTTGTGCGGCGTGCGCGGGGGAATGAGGAATGGATCGCCTGCGTGCAGCGTCAGCGTGGGTTGCCCCTGAATCTGCATCTCGACCGTGCCCGCCAGGATGTAGCCGACCTCCTCCCCAGGGTGCATGTGCCAGCCCGACGCGACCCCGGCGGGAATCAGCGTGCGCACTTGCACGATTTCGCGGCCAGGAATGGAAGAAGGGCGCTGCTGAAGGACGGTCCGTTGGAGCTTGCTCGCGAGGTCGTCGCCTGTCACGGCTACGTTCAGCATGGGATCGGGGAACATCGTAACATCTCCTTGATGGTGATGACGCACCGTTGGTGCGGTAGGGGGACAAGGTCGTATAAGGGTGGGACGCGCTCATACCAAGTCGAGCGGACATCCCACGCGCTCAGCAGAGACGTGACAAGCTTAGCTCTTGAAGAAAGCGGCCAGATCGGTGTTGAGTTGCGCTGCATGCGTTTTGGGCAGCCCATGCGGCGCACCAGGATAGATCTTCAAGGTGGCATGCTTGACGAGCTTCACGGCCAGTTCGGCGGTGTCGGCGAGGGGCACGATCTGGTCATCTTCGCCGTGGATGATGAGCATCGGCAACCGCATCTGATCGATCCGCTTGAGGTCGTCGGTCAGATCCGTCTCGGACCACATCTTCACGCCCTCGTATGCCGCCACGAAGTTGCACTGCATCGACAAACGCCAGAACTGGTCACGGATGCCCTGCGATACGTTCGCTCCCTGACGATTCGCGCCATAAAAGGGGATGCTCAGGTCTTCATAGAACTGGGCTCGATCCTGCTCAAGGTTGGTGCGGACCTGATCGAAATTGGCTTTGGGCTGGCCCTTGGGGTTGGTGGGCGTTTGCAGCATCAATGGGGAAGGGGCATCGATGGTGACCAGTTTCGCCACACGGCCCTGCCCATGCTGGGCCACATACCGCGTGACCTCTGACCCGCCCGTGGAGTGGCCGACCACGATCACATCGCGCAGGTCGAGGTGTTCCACCAGTTGGGCCAGGTCGGCGGCGACGGTCGTCAGATCGTGGCCTTCCCACGGCTGACTCGAACGGCCATGCCCCCGGCGGTCGTGGGCGATGACGCGATAGCCCTGGTTGGCGGTGCGGTACATCTGCTCTTCCCAGTCTTCGCCGCTCAGGGGCCAGCCGTGGCTAAAGATGACGGGCTGCCCGCTTCCCCAATCTTTGTAGAAAATGGTGGTCCCGTCTTGCGTCGTAATCGTTCCTGAACTCATGGTCGGATGTCCTTTTCTTTGGTTACTTCGCTCACCGCGTCATGGTGAGGTGTGTTGGTCGCTCCCCCGGCATGGCAGCGAGTATGCGGGCTGTGGCACTGCTGGCCACTTAGCTCTGGAGAAAAGCCAACAGGTCGGCGCTAAATTGCTCAACATACACCTGCGGCAAGCCATGCGGGCCACCAGGGTAGCGCTTGAGCGTCGCATTGCGGACCAGCTTGACCGTTAATTCCGCCGCGTCTGCGATGGGCACAATTTGGTCATCATCCCCGTGGATGAGCAGCATGGGGATGCCCATCTGGTCGATCTGCTTCAGATCTTCGGTCAGGTCCGTCTCGGAAAAGACTTTGATGCACTCATAGGCCGTGGCGAAGTCGCACTGCATCGACAGCCGCCAGAAGTGGTCGCGCAGCCCCTGCGAGACGGTGGAGCCGGGGCGGTTCGCGCCATAGAAGGGCGCGCTGAGGTCCTGGTAGAACTGCGAACGATCCTTGATCAATCCCGTGCGGAGTTGATCGAAATTGGCGATGGGCTGGCCTTTGGGATTGGCGGGAGTTTGCAGCATCAGCGGGGGGATAGCATCGACCAGCACGATCTTGGCGACACGGCCCTGCCCGTGTTGGGCCAGATAGCGGGTGACTTCGCCACCACCCGTCGAATGGCCGACGAGCACGATGTCGTGCAAGTCCAATTGCTCGATGAGGGCCGCCAGGTCGGCGGCATAGGTGGTCAGGTCGTTGCCGCCCCACGGTTGGCCCGAGCGGCCATGCCCCCGGCGATCATGCGCGATGGCCCGGTAGCCATGGCTGGCGGTGAGATAGAGGTGTTCGTCCCAAGCGTCGGCGCTCAGCGGCCAGCCATGGCTAAAGACAACTGGCTGCCCGGTGCCCCAGTCTTTGTAGAAGATGCTGACGCCATCCTTGGTGGTGATCGTGCTCGTGCTCATTGTTCGTCTGGTCCCTTCCTCTGGGTGGGGTCCTCGCGTGGTGGCGGAGGCCCCGTGGCGCTGCCTCGGTGACAGCTTCCACCCCTAGTGTGCCAGGGACTTGTGATATGAGCGTGACAGCATGGTATGGTGCGAGTGCACCAGGCTGTCACACGACGCGCCGCCTTACCACTGAGGCAAGCGCTGCCGTGTCTCACGGGCGAAATGGTCGCGCAGAGCGGCATCGGTGATGCGCTCGGTCAGCATCGCGATAATGGATTCCGCCTGGGCCAAAGCGGTGTGTGCCGCATCGGCGTCACCTTGCGCGGCCAAGGACTCTGCCAGGGCACCTGCGATGGGCCACTGCTCGCCGGGCAGCCCCATCGCTTCGGCTAACTCCAGCGCCTCGCGCAAATGGGCACCCGCGGTGGCCTGGTCGCCCGCGTCGGCATCGAGCAACGATTGCATGCGCAGCCACATCAAGCGATAGCGGCGGTTGGTGCCCAGGGCCGATGCCAGCGCATCCGCATCAGCCTGAGCGCGGGCGCGCTCCCCCGCCCGCAACAACGCCTCCGTTTCGTTGTAACGCGCGAGATCGAAGGCATTGAGTTGGGTGGGGGTGGCGGCACGCACCGCTTGGGAGGCGATGGCTGCCGCCGAAGCCGCCGACCAGTCGCTCAACAGCGTATGGTAGGTACACCAACGGGTAGCCGGCAGCAGGCGCTCCCACGCGGGTTTTGCTGCGGCTAATGAAGTCGCCTCTTCCAGCAAAGGCGGTACCCCGGTGAGATGAGCCAGCGAGAGCTGTACATCGACGACCGCAACCAGCCTTGGGAGCAGCGTGTAATCGCGCGGCTCATAGAGAGCCGCCGCATGGTCGCCCATCATCTGCTCAATCTGGCGGTATGCCTGACCATATTCCCCCGCTTCACGCCTCCCCCAAACATAGGGGAGCAGATTTTGTGCATAGAAGAGCGATTCCTTACGTTGTGTCGCGATATCCCACGCAAGGTCCTGGGCTTCCTTGGCTATCGCCCCTTCACCACGATGCATCCGCCCCGTGCCCAACTGCATCAAGCATGCAGCACCTAACTGACGCCCATAATTGTTAAAGTCGGTTGATTGCACCTGCAACATGGGGGCCAACGTGAGGAGAAATGTGTGCCAATCGAGCGGAGCGACCGAAGCATAAGGGCGCATTCCCTCATCACTTGCTTGTCCACTCGCCCATGTCGCCAGCA
>JBBQSR010000393.1:0-4092 GCA_038234855.1 Ktedonobacterales bacterium
CGCTGGCGGGCTTCTGGAGCAAAGACGGCATCTTAGGGGCCATCCTCGCCGCCGCGCCGAGCATGGGCGCGGGGTACTACGCGCTGTACGGTGTCGGTTTGCTGACGGCGGTGCTGACGGGCTTCTACACCTTCCGCCTGATCTTCGTCGTGTTCTTCGGCGAATATCGCGGCGCGGGGGCAGCGGCGCACGCCACCGCGCAACCGCACGAGGTCGGCCCCGCGATGGCTGTGCCGATGCTGGCGCTGCTGGTGCTGTCGATCATCGGCGGCTTCGATGGGGTGCCCTGGTCGGATAGCATCGGCGACTTCTTGAAATCCGCTGTGGGCGCGCCCATCGTGGGCAATAACAATGTGCTCGCGGCGTCGCTGGTGCTGGGCATCGTGGCGGCGGTCGGCGGTATCACCCTGGCGTGGATGCGCTATGGGCAGCGCCACTTCACCTATATCGAGAATCGCAGCCCGCTCTATCTGTTGCTGCACAATGCCTACTACCTGGACCCGCTCTTCAACGCGGTCATCGCCACGCCCGTGCTCTTTGCCGGTCGGCTGCTAAATCGCGGCATGGAAGATGGCGCGCTAGATGGCGGCAGCCGAGGCGTTGCCTGGCTGGTGGGTCAGACAAGTGCGGGGCTGCGACGTCTGCAAACCGGCTACGCGCGCAACTATGCCCTGGGGATTCTGCTGGGCGCGGTTCTCATCATGGCGTATTACATGATCTGGCGGTAAAGGGAATACGTTTCCCCCTTATTTGCTGCTCAGCGCCAGCGTCTGCCAATAGGCATTGACGCGCGCGTAAGCAGCGGTGAGAGTGCCCTCCGCAAGACTACATTCTGTGGCGAAATCGGCGAACGTTGCCTCCCAGGTGGCGGGCGGTGGGTCGAGCGCGACGGGAAGCGCGTGCGTTTTGCGCCGCGCGAATGTCTCGCGGATGGCCGCCCGCAGCCCATTCTCATCGGGCAGACCCAGATCAAGTAGCAACAGCAGATCGACCAGATCCTTCACACGGCTATTTTCGCGTTCGCGTGGCAGCGTATAAGCATGGATCTTTTCGGCAAATTGTTGTTCGCGAGAGATGGCAGCAAAGCGTGGCGCGGGCACCTCAGCGAAATCCAGCAGATTTTCGCTGACCAGCCACTCTTGCGCGCCAACGTTGACATCGCCCAGGCCGACATCCAGATGAAACGCGATGAAGGGTTTGTCGAGCCGCACCGCTACTGGCAAACGTGCGCCGCCATAGGGGGCATTGTCGAGGTCGCGCATCGGTTCGCCAATCGTAAAGCTGAACCAATCGTGCAGATCCACGCTCGCTCCTTCCTGCAACATCGTTCGCACCGCCATCATCTGCTCCGCCGGATCATCGCTGCGCAGGTGCAAGCGCAGAGGGAGCGGCACCGACAGATCGACATCTTTGGTGACACGTGCGTGTTTAGGCACTCGCATTTCCATGACGAAACCTCCTTTGAGGAGCCAAGGCGGCTCGTCTCCAGCGAACAATCGAGCCAGTAGACGCTCGAAGGCAACGATGCGACGCAACTGTACAAAATCTTTCGGTCCGCGTGCTGCCCGTTGCTTCAACCGTGTTTCGAGTGCCACACGAAAATTCGCGGCGGTACGATACTTCACGCGCGTTATGCTCCTATCGCATTCATTTTTTTTAGCCACGTAAGGGTTGAGACCATCCGCTGACGGGCGAGTCCGGTCAGCGGATATTCCCAAAGATCGCGTTCTTTGACGAGGCCCAGACGCAGGGCATCGCGCACCGCACCATCAAGAAAAGGCCAAATGATCTCGCTTGTTGCGGTATCAATGATGGTACGAAGGGGGGTTGTGACGCGATAGGTATCGCGCTGCTCCCATTCCTCAGAAGAAAGCATTGCACGCGTAATCTTGACTTGTTCCGGCATCTTTCTTCGGAAGTTTAGCGGTACTGTAAGATGGATGCGTGCTGGGTTTGCATCGCTGATATCATGAATGGCGAGCGCAGTCTCGTATGAGGCAATCGCCTGTGGTTCGCCTTGTCGGTTCATGCTCATGAGCGTGAGCATGATCAGGTCTGGTCGGTCTGCCCAGTCGGAGTCGGTCAGCCAATAGATGCCGCGCGCCTCGCGGTTCCACGCGCCGCGCTGCACCTGGCGCGATTGCTCGGCATAGGAATAGCCCGCGCTGATTGCTTGCTTCGCGGTGAAATAGCCCTCTTGGGGGGCGGCGATGGCACGCAGGGCTTGCTCGCGTTGTAGGGGTGGCGGCATCATAGCGCATCCTTTCACAAGAGGGTGGTGTAGAGCGCGTTTGGCATGATCATAACACATAGAACGGGGGAGTATTTTAGAGATTCGGTGATAAATCTGTGGACGGGGAGGCGAGGCGTTTGCGGGCTTCGACCTTGATCAAGCCCATCATATAATCGAGGAACATGGCGTGGTCGAGTTCGGCACGTTCGGTATCCGTGATGGTGCCTTCCTGTTCTGCCGCGCTGAGAGCAGAGATCCGCTCGATTACGACAGGCGAAGGGTGAAAGGCGGTGATCGCCTCAGGGGTTGGACTGCTGGCCAAGAAGCGGATAGCCTCATAGAAAACGGAGTTTTGGGGATCCATGACAGCATCAACCTCCTCTTCAGCCGTGCTTTTCGGCGTAGACGTGCAGGGCGGGCACGGAGGTGAAGGTGCGTTCGGGGTAGCGCAGCGCCGTCAGGCGACCGCCGAAGCAGCAACCGGTATCGACATCCACCGTTTGGTTGATGAAGGCGGGCGTCTCGACCACGACATGCCCATAGACGATCAGCGGCGCGCCGGGGCGGGCGATGCGCTCCATCGCCCAGTTGCGGCGCTGAGGGACGCCCTCCATGTCGTAGCCCGCGACATCGCCATAGAGGCAGAATGACGAGATGTGGCGATCCCATCGTCCGACCATGTCGTCGCGGATGCCCGCGTGCGTCACCACCAGCCGTTCGCGGTCCAGCAGCAGATAGCCAGGGGTGGCCCGCAGCAGCGACAGCAACCGCGCGCGGAAGATGCTCTGCTCTGGCTCGGGCAGCGACTCGATCTCGGAGATGGTCGAGAGCAAGCCTTTGCCGATGCGCACCGGACGGCCCATCAGCCAGCGCATCAGCTTGTTGTCGTGGTTGCCGATCACCAGCAGCGCGTTGCCGTGCTCGCACATGTCGATGACGGTGCGCCACACCGCCACGTTGCGCGGCCCCCGGTCGGCGAGATCGCCCACGAAGATGGCCCGGCGGCGCTGCGGATGCGCCCAGCCGTCGCCCTGGGCCACATAGCCAAGCTCGCGCAGGAGGGCGCTGAGTTCATCATAGCAGCCGTGCACGTCGCCGATGATGTCGAACGGCCCCACATCATTTTCGGGGCTAAAGGAACCGATGCGCACGATGAGGCGCTGCATTTCCTCGGGGGAATGCAGGATGACGATCTGGTTGAAGCCCTCGTCGCAGATCGCGTGCAGGGTGTGCTGCAACGCCTGCCGATGCTCGCTCAGCACGGGGGGCGGCGCGCGGCGTGGACGCTGGGCATTCCAGAACTGCTGCACATCGGGGGGCATGGCAAAGACGACCGCCACCACCGGACGGTGGTACAGGGCGGCGTCGCGCAGCAGCTCCTCGCGCGCCCCCGCCGCCAGCGCGGTGGAATCGGCCACGGTCGGCAAGCCCCGTTTCAGCCGCTCAGTGATGATGCGGTGAAAGAGGCGCAGGGCGTCGCGCGTGGCTTCTTGGTCGTTTTCATCATCGGCGATGAGGGCGCGGCACCCATCCGTCGAGACGACCTGCGTCGGCTCGAAGTGCGCGCGTGCCCAGGTGCTCTTGCCCGATGATGCCGGACCGATCAGCACGATCAAGGATGACGGGGCGATGCGCAACACGGTTTCGCCCGTCCCCATTCGCTGTTGTTCGTTCATAGTTAAGGCGTCTTCAGGGGGCCTTTCCCAAAAGCTAGTGCTACTCTATCCCTGCATCATATCACATTCGGCAAGGGCTGGCGCGCGCTAGCCCATGGCGGCTGTGCGCGCGGGCGGTGGCATGCATGCAGGGCACGACCCGTTGGCCGCGTTAGACTTTGATAAGGTTTTGCCGCTATCATC
>JBBQSR010000394.1:0-4089 GCA_038234855.1 Ktedonobacterales bacterium
GCGCCAACGTGGCGTAACGGGCATCCCCCCCGGGGATAGCACCATCATCCGTGTCGGGGCAGTGGCCCTGACAAACCCATACGGAGGCAACACTCGCATGAACTCAGGTCCATCGTCCGCATCCCAGTCCGGGGGCACCAGCGCCCCTCCGCGCCCGCGCCGCGAATATCGCCCGCGCCGCAAGGTCTGCCAATTCTGTGTCGACCACGTGCGCGACATCGACTATAAAGATGTCTCGCGGCTCCGCCACTTCCTGTCGGATCGCGGCAAGATCGAACCGCGCCGCAAGAAGGGCACCTGTGCCAAGCACCAGCGCCGCCTGGCCATCGCGCTCAAGCGCGCCCGCCATATGGCGATGCTCCCCTTCACGGCGGAACACATTCGCGGCGTCTAGGGGTGCCGCAGCGCACGGAATTCTCATGCGGCACCAGGGGGCGAGCAACGCCCTGGGTGCCGCGTCCGCTATCACAACGAACGAATGTACCGGGAGCACTGAAAAATTATGACGAAACCTGCTTCTCCCCCCAATGCGCGCTCTGGGCGCTCAGCCGACGACAATGCTGACGGCACCCTCGACGCCCCCCGCAGCAAGGCACGCTATCAGCCAGGCCGCAGCCGCCTCAAAGAGTACCGCATCCCCGGCAAGCCGGAGATCTCGGGGCAGCGCGTCGACCGCCCGATCTTCCTCAACTTTGGGCGCAACCTGACGGCCAGCAAACGCTATCAAATGCAGCGCCGTCTCTATTTCGCCTTCGCCGGGGCCATCGCGCTATTGATCGTGGCCGTGATCGGTTTTGGCATCCTGAATGTCAATGTCATTCAGCCAGGGCAGCCCATCGTCACCGTCAATGGGCAGGGCATCCCCCAGCGCGACTACAAGACGATGGTCGCCTATCTCGCGCAGGATGCAAATAACCAATTGCAAGCCGCGCAGGCGCATGTGAACCTTTTGAATCAGCAGATCGCGGGCGAAAAGGATGCCGCCAAGAAGACCGATCTGCAAAACCAACTCGCCACCGCCCAAACGGCGGTCACGACCCAGCAAGGCTCTTTCCTCCAGACCACGACCGACCAGCTCGCCCTTGACCGCCTGGTAGAGGACCAACTGATCGTCCAGCAGACGCCCGTCATCGAGAAGGGCGATCCTAAGGCGTCGGCCACCCTCGCCGTGACCGACAAGCAGGTCACGGATGCCCTGGCGGCCTTCAAAAAAGCCTTTCCCACCGGACAAAATTACGGCGACTTCCTCTCGAAGAATGGCCTTTCCGATGCTCAGATCCGCGCCGCGCTCCGCATCGGTTTGCGACGCACCGCGATGACGACCTACCTCTCGAATGGCTATGTGTCGCCCACCTTACAGGTGCACTTCGACCGCATCCAATACGATGGGCAGTCCAAGGCCGTGGCCGATGCCGCCGCCCTCGCCAAGGTGACGGACCCCGCGAAGAAATTGGCACTGTGGAACCAACTGGCCCACAGCAACTCGCTCGATGTCAACACCCGTGACAAGGGTGGCGACCAGGGCTGGGCCGTCCAGGGTCAACAAGACCAGGGCCTCGAAAGCTGGCTCTTCGCCAAGGATCGCAAGGGTGGCGACTACTCTGCCCCCACACGTGAGGTCGGCGGCACCTGGGACATGCTGCGTGTCGTCGAGATCGACCCCGCGCGCACCGTCGATGCCAGCACCCTCACCAACCTGAAATCGAACGCGCTGGACCACTGGCTGACGGGACTGCGCAACCTGCCCCCCACCAACCATATCTCGTCTACCAACCAAGATATGTTCAATGACGTGGGCAACCAGCCAGTGACGCCCGCCTTCCCCGCTGCCTCCGCGGCCAGCCTCACCCCGACGCCGTAAAAGAACGGCGAGTGATGCACGGGCGCGCCACGACGGAACATCCCATTCCGCGTGGCGCGCCTGTCGCGTCTTGCGACGGCTTGATGCCACGTAGACCCACGATCCCCCTATCCCCCACGTGCGACCGCCGCCCAGGCGGCATCAGTGATGATCTGCTCGTGGCTGAGGTCGTTGATTAGGTCCAGCGGATGCGCCTCGCTAGAGCGCGAAACGATGATGGGGCGTAAGAAACAGCCAAAAAATATCGCGGCCAGCAGACGCCGATCGCCTGAACGGATGACCTGCGTTGCCTGCCCCTCGGTGAGGATCTGCCCGACAATCTCGAGCGGATAGACGAATCCCTCGGGCATCTGCTCGATCAAGCGAGGACGCTCGATCAAGATGTACGCGATGGCATCGGGATTCGCCCGATAGGCGGCAAAAGAGGTCGCGATGACCGCGTGCAGCCGCTCCTTGACCGCGATGGACCGCGCGGCAACGGTGTGCAACCGCTGCACATACTCGCCCATATAACGGGTAAAGAGGGCCATTGCCACCGCTTCCTTGGAGGGATAGTGTTTATACAAGGCTCCCTCCGAGACAGCGGCGGCTTCCGCGATATGCCTGATGCGCGTGCCCTCATAACTGTAGCGCACGAAAACGTGCAGGGCGGCGTCTAAAATCTTTTCCTCTTGGCTCGGACGTGGCATGAACGATTGCTCCTTGGGTGTCCCATCGCCATTGTTGAAAGCGAATATTCACTTTAATCTAGTCTCCTGAGGAGCGTTTGTCAACAGCACGCTTCGCCCTTGACTTTTAGGGACGCTCATCGTATGATAGTAAGGAAACATTTACTTACTAGAAAAAGGTGAGTCGTCTTTCAGAAAGAAGGGAGGGCATTATGCGCATTCAGGTCATCCAAACGGGAACCGTCGCGGTGAAGATGCGCCAGGTAGCGGGCGTAGGCCATGGCCTCGGGCGGCGGCTCGCCACCCTCATCGATTCCCAATGGACCGAACCGCTGCCGATCTGGGCCTGGGTCATCGAGCATCCCGAGGGCGTCATCGTCGTGGATACCGGCGAAACGGCACGGGTCAGTGAGCGGGGCTATTTTCCGCGTTGGCACCCCTATTACCGAACGGGGGTGCGCGAATGGGTGCAGCCCGACGATGAGATCGGTCCCCAGTTGCGACGCTTAGGGATCGCGCCAGGGGACGTGCGCTGGGTCGTGATGACCCATATGCACACTGACCACGCGGGTGGCCTGGCACATTTCCCCAACAGCGAGATCCTGTTGAGCCGCGCGGAATATACCCTCTCTAGCGGGCGCATGGGACAGGTGCGTGGTTACCTGCCCCAACATCGCCCCGCGTGGTTCGCGCCACGCCTGATCGATTTCGAGCCGCAGCCCTTTGGCCCCTTCCCCACGAGCTTTCGCCTGACCACGTCGGGCGATGTCGTGCTGGTGCCGACGCCGGGGCACACCACTGGGCATCTGTCGGTGCTGCTGCACGAGGAAAATCGCCTCATCGCGTTCGCGGGCGACGCCTCGTATACCGAAGACCTGCTGCGGGGACAGGTCGTCGACGGCGTCGCGACCGATGAACGCGCTGACCGCGCCACGCAGACGCGCCTGCTGACGCTGGCCCAAACCCAACCGCTGATCTATCTGCCGAGCCACGATCCCCTGGCACCGCAACGGCTGGCGGCGCGGCAGCCACTGATGGCCACGCCCCCAGCCGCCACGGCGTGAAAGAAGGAATGCGATGCTGCGCTTCACCAACACCATCACGATCCAGCGACCTGCCACCGAGGTTTTCGCGTTTCTCGTTGACTTCACCCATATGCCCTTGTGGAATTACTACGTCCAGCGGGTCACCCAGGAAACACCGGGGCCAGCAGGGATCGGCACAGTCTACCATCAGACGCGCAAGACGGATGAGCAGCGTTACCACATCATCGAGTATGTGCCTGAGCAGGTGGTAACGATTCAAACCCTGCCGCCCGCGCCGCACCTGCGTATGCAGCTAGAGGTGCAGCCCGCTGCGGATGGCACCCGCATTGTGGATACCTGGGAGGTGACGTTAGGGCTGCCGGGTTTCGTCGAACGGCTGGCACAGGGGCGCGTGCAGGGGGCGGTCGCCGCCAATCTGGCGGTACTCCGTCACCTGCTCGAAGAGGGAACGGCTGCTTTGCCAGATGGGCGACGGGTGATGTATCCATGATAGACACGGACGGATTGGCTTCCC
>JBBQSR010000395.1:0-4079 GCA_038234855.1 Ktedonobacterales bacterium
AGCAACGGCCCCCAAATCTCCATCGTCGCCACGTCGAAGGCCAGCGCCGAGAATTGGAAGTAGGTTTCCCCCGGCCCGAATGTGGCGAAGTTGGTGCCGAGCACCAGCCGCAGCACGCCGCGTTGCGGCACCGCGACGCCCTTGGGCAGCCCGGTCGATCCCGAGGTATAGCAGACATAGGCCATTTGCTGTGCATCCGTCGCCAACGGCGGGGGCGTCGTGGGCATTTGAGCGATTTGCCCCCACAGCGTCTCGACATCCAGCAGCGGCACCCCGGCCTCGGCGAGGGGCGCGTGCAGGTGCGCCTGGGTCAGCACGAGCGGTGCCCCTGAATCGCTCAGCATATGGGCGATGCGCGCGGGGGGGAAGTTCGGGTCCAGCGGCACATACGCGCCACCCGCCAGGATGATGGCCATCAGCGCGGGCATCAGATGCGGCGACCGTTCGACGCATAGGCCAACGGGCATGTCGGGGCCGACGCCCAGCGCCCGCAGATGGTGGGCCATCTGGCTGGCGCGGGCCAGCAACCCGCCATAGGTCAGATGCTCGCCATCGCTGACGACGGCGATGGCATCCGGCGTGGCCTGGGCCTGGGCGGTGAAGACCGCTCCCAGGCTGGCGTCGCGCGGGTACTCCGCCGCCGTCGCGTTCCAGTCGACCACCACCTGCTGCCATTCCTCGGTGGGCAGCATCGCCAGCCGCGAGATGGCCTGGTGCGGGTCGGCGACGATGCTTTCCAGCAGCGTGTGCCAGTGGCGACAGAGCCGCGCGACCGTCTCGGGGGTGAAAATGTCGGTGTTGTACTCGACCCAGCCGAGCAATTCGCTACCCGTCTCGGTCAGGTTCAGCGACAGGTCGAATTTCGCCGTCTCGCTGCCCCACTCGATGGGGAAGAGCGCCACGCCGGGGAGGTCCACACTCTCCTCGGTGGCGTGTTGCAACGCGAAAAGCACCTGGAAGATCGGCGCGTAGCTGAGGCTGCGCTCCAGTTGCAGCACATCCACCAGCTTCTCGAAGGGAACGTCCTGGTGGGCATACGCGCCGATGCACACCTCGCGCACCCGTCGCAGCAGCGCGTCGAAGGCCGGATCGCCCGCGAGATCGGTGCGAATCGCCAGGGTGTTGACGAAGAGGCCGATCAGGTCTTCGGTTTCGCGCTGCTGGCGACCGGCGACGGGGGTGCCGACGACGACATCCTCTTGCCCGGTGTAGCGTGCCAGCAACACTTGAAAGGCCGCCAGCAGCAGCATGAAGAGCGTGACGCCCTGGTCCTGGCTCAGGTCGCGCAAGCGTTGGCTGAGGTCGGCGGAGAGGGCGAAGGTGAGGTGCGACCCGCGATAGCTCAGCTCCGCTGGGCGAGCGAAGTCGGTCGGCAGTTCCAGCACGGCGGGTGCGTCGGCCAGTTGCCGTTGCCAATAGGCCATCTGGTTGTCGAGCACCGCGCCTTGCAGCCACTCACGTTGCCACACCGCGAAGTCGGCATATTGGATGGGCAGCGGCGGCAGATTCGCCTCCGTCCCAAAGATCTGCGCGGCGTAAAACTGCTTCAATTCGCGGAAGAGGATGCCGCTGGACCAGCCATCCGCGATGCTGTGGTGCAGCGACAGCACCAGCACATGCTCCTCGGCGCTCAGCCGCATCAGCCACGCGCGGAAGAGCGGGCCACGCGCCAGATTGAAGGGCTGACGACCCTCCTCGGCCAGCAGATCGCGCACGACGACCTCTTGCAGGTCGGCATCGGGCATGCCGCTGAGGTCGATGATGGGCAGCGCCAGCGTCAGCGATGGCGCGATGTGCTGCCGTGGTTCGCCATCGACCATGGTGAAGGTCGTGCGCAGCGTCTCGTGGCGGCGCACCAGCGCGTTGAGGCTCGCCGCGAGTTCCGCCACGTGCAGGTCGCCCCGCAGCAGCAACGCGCCGGGGATGTTGTAGAGCGGGCTTTCCGGCTCCAATTGATCCAGGAACCACAGCCGTTGCTGCGCGAAGGAGAGCGGCAGATCGCCCACGCGCGCGACCGGGCGCAGCGGCGGCGGGCGATCCGCGTCGCTTTGCATCGTGTCCAGGTGCGCGGCCAGCGCGGCCAACGTCGGCGCGTCATACATCACGCGGACGGGTAGCTCCACGGCGAAGGCATCGCGGATGCGCGCCACCACCTGCGTCGCTTGCAGCGAATGGCCGCCCAGCCGGAAGAAGTCGTCGTCGCGGCCCATCGGCCCGCTGTGCAGCACGCCCGCCCAGATGTCGGCCAAGCGCCGTTCGGTGGGCGTGCGCAGTTCCAGCGCCGCCGCATCGCGCTCCTGGGGCGCGGCGATCATGGCGGCGAGGGCGCGGCGGTCGATCTTGCCGCCGGGGGTGCGCGGCAACGTCTGCAATGCGATCAAGCTCGACGGTACCATATATAAAGGTAGATGTGCCTCCAGGTATTTTTGTAAACGATTTTGCAGCGCCGAGGCCTGGCGCGCCGTCACGACGAAGCCGACCAGGCGCGTCGCGTCCGTGCCGCCGCTGGGGTCATCCAGCGCCAGCACTACCGCCTCGCGCACGCCGGGGTACTGGCGCATGACGGATTCGATCTCGCCCAACTCGATGCGGAAGCCGCGTACCTTCACCTGCGTGTCGATGCGGCCTAGGAATTCGAGCAAGCCATCCGGCAGGGTCCGCACGAGGTCGCCCGTCCGATACATCCGCGCGCCGGGGTTTTCCGGCATGAAGGGGTCGGGGATGAAGCGTTCCGCCGTCAGGTCGGGGCGACCCATGTAGCCGCGTGCCAGCCCCGGCCCACCGATGTAGAGTTCGCCGGGTAGGCCGATGGGGACTGGCTGCATCTGCGCATCCAGCACGTAGAGCCGCGTGTTGTCGAGGCCGCGCCCGATGGGGATGGTCGCGTGGGCGTCCCAGCCCTGGGTATCGCCGGGGCCATAGGTCATGGCGATCAGCGTCGTTTCGGTCAGGCCATAGACGTTGCACCATGCCACGCGGCCCTCGGCCAGCCGTTCCCATTCGGCCAATGTCGCGGGGGACGACGCCTCGCTGCCCAGCACCACCAGCCGCACTGAGGGGGGGATCTTTGCCCGCGCGTGCAGCAGATCTGCCACCCATTCGTGCCAATAGGAGGGCGGCAGGTCCAGCACCGTCAGCCCTTGGGTGCGCGTCATGCGCGTCACCTCGGCCAGCGAGGGAATGCCCTCATCTGGCAGCAGCACGACCGACGCGCCGCTGATCCACGTGGGGAAGATCTCTTCCAGCGAGACATCGAAGCTGAGCGAGACGAATTGCAGTAGCCGGTCGCTCGGTCGCAGCCCATAGCGCGCGCTGATCGACAGCGTGCGGTCCATTAGCGCGCGGTGCGGCACCACCACGCCCTTTGGCTGCCCTGTCGAGCCAGAGGTATAGATGACATACGCCGCGCTCTCGGGCTGCGCGCCACCGTCGAAGGGCGACGCGTCCTCGGCGGCGATGGCCGACCATTCCGTGTCGACGTGCAGGGTCGGCAGCCCCAGTTCGGCGAATTGGTCGCTGAGCCGCGCCTGCGTCAGCAGCAGGGGCACGCGCGAATTCGTCACCATATAGCGCACGCGCTCGGCGGGCGTCTTGATGTCGAGCGGCAGATAGGTCGCGCCCACGCGCATGACGCCCAGCAGCGTCACGGCGACCTCGGGCGCACGTTCCAGGCAGACGGCGACGCAGGTCTCCGCGCCGACGCCCCGGCGGCGCAGGTGGCGCGCCAGTTGGTTCGCGCGGCGGTCGATCTCGGCGAAGGTGATCTGCTGGTCGCGCCAGACCAGCGCCACCGCGTCGGGCGTCTGGGCGGCACGCTGCGCGAAAAGGTCCGGCACACTGCGTGCCGCTGCCGGGGCGGTGACGGGCGCTTGCCACAGTGTCAGCAGGTGCTGCGACTCCGCTGGGCCGATCAGCGGCAACCGCGAAATGGGCTGGGTCGGGTCAGCGATGATGCCCGCTAGCAAGGTCTGATAGTGCTGCCCCAGGCGGTCGATAGTTTCTGGGGTGAAGAGCGCGGCATCATATTCGAGGTCGCCCTTGAGGGCACCGGGGCTATCCCAAAAGCCGAGGCTCAGCGG
>JBBQSR010000396.1:0-4077 GCA_038234855.1 Ktedonobacterales bacterium
CCTATCTCAAGCGCAAGCCCAAGGAGCTTTCCGGTGGTCAGCGTCAGCGCGTCGCCTTGGGCCGCGCCATCGTCCGTGAACCGAAAGTCTTTTTGATGGACGAGCCGCTGTCGAACCTGGACGCCAAGCTGCGCGTGCAGACGCGCGCCGAGATCAGCCGATTGCACCAGCGCGTGCGCCGCACCTTCGTCTACGTCACCCACGACCAGACCGAGGCCATGACCATGGGCGACCGCATCGTCGTCCTCAATGGCGGCCTCATCCAGCAGCTTGGTACGCCACAGGAACTCTATGACCATCCGGCGAATCAGTTCGTCGCCACCTTCATCGGTTCGCCGTCGATGAATATGTTCCCCCATGCCCGCGTGGCTCGCCAGGACGGCGCGTTGCGCGTCAACATCGGCGATCAATATCTGGTGCTGCCGGGTGCCGTGGCCGATGCCGTCAGTGGCTTCGAGAACCGCGAAGTCACCATTGGGCTGCGCCCCGAAGACTTCACCAACCAGGTCGAGTCGAAGCCGGGCAGTACCATCAACGGCACCATCGACGTGGTCGAGCACCTCGGCAACGAGCAGCTCATCTATGTGAAGGTCGCCAACTCGCTCATCTTGGCGCGGGTTGAGCCGTCGCTGCGGGCCAAGGCGGGCGATGCCGTCACCCTGGCGGTCAACCCCGCCCACCTGCATGCCTTCGACCCCGACTCCACCAAGGCCATCATCTAACCGCGACGCGATGCGACAGGGCGGATCTCGGCTGAGATCCGCCCTTCGTCGCGCATGTGCCATACTGACGGTGGGCCAGCACACCGCACTACGGAGGAGAACGGAAGGGATGGCTATGCAACCAACTACCACCACGGGCTTCGCTGACATCCACGGCGGCAAGCTGTATTACGAAGTCGCGGGCGATGGCCCCGCGCTGCTGCTCATCCATGCGGGCGTCGCGGACCATCGCATGTGGGACGACCAGTGGGCCGCCTTCGCCGCGCGTTTCCGCGTCATCCGCTATGACACGCGCGAGTTTGGCCAGACGACCTCGGCGAATGTCGACTATTCCAACCGCCAAGACATCGCTGATCTGTTGCGGCACCTGGGCATCGAACACACCGCCATTGTGGGTGTCTCGCGCGGCGGGCAGATCGCCACCGATTTCACGCTAGAGCACCCCGAGATGGTGACGCACCTCATCGTCGTGGCGGGCGGCGTCAGTGGCTTCGATGCCACCGCGACGCCCGAGGAAGGCGCGATCTTTGGGCAGATGGAGGCGCTCTTAGAGCAAGACGACTTCGCCACCCTGACCGACCTCGACGTGCATGTGTGGGGCGACGGCCCCGCCCAGCCCGAGGGGCGCATGGCCGCCGCGCCGCGCGCCAAGATGCGCGAGATGGTCGCCAACAACTACGCGCTCCATCGCGACGAATCTCCCACCGCGCAGCCGCTGGACCCGCCCGCCGTGAACCGTCTGGGCGAGATCCACGTGCCCACCCTGGTCATCTATGGCGACCTCGACTTCACGGAGGTCGCGCGGTCGATGGGCTATCTCGCCGCCCAGGTCGCGGGCGCGCAGACGGTGGTGATGCCTGGCACCGCGCATCTGCCCAGCATGGAACAACCCGAACGCTTCACCCAGATCGTACAAGATTTTCTCAGCAAGTAACGAGTAAGAGGAGCGCGCATCACATGCAACTGGATCTCACTGACCCCAAGCAAGCCCATGTCGACGAACGGCTGCGCCAAGAATTGATCGTCTGGTTCACCAGCGTGCGGCCCGATGGCCGCCCTCACAGCGTCGCCGTGTGGTTCGTCTGGGACGGCACATCGTTCCTGATCTTTAGCAAGCCCAAGAACCAGAAGGTCGTCAACATCAGCGCGAATGCCAATGTCTTGATCGCGCTGGATGACACGAAGGGCGGCAATGACCCCATCGCCTTCGAGGGCACCGCCACGTTGGTGGGTGATTCTGCCATCGATCACGCCGAAGCCTATCTAGCCAAGTACAACCCCCTGATCCAGCAGTTCGGCTGGACGCCCGAGTCGATGGCGGCGGACTATTCGCAGGCCATCCGCATCACCCCGACCAAGCGCCTGCGCTGAGCCAATGCCCCACAGCCTGATGACGCGTCTGTCGTCGTCGGTGGTGGGGCATTTTCTGCCCAGCGGTTCGTGGCGCTCAACGTTTGACGGCGTGATAGGTGAGGGTAAAGCTCGTCATCCGCTGACCCTCGCCATAGGCGGCGAAGGCGTTGGCCTGCCCCGCGTCGGGTGAGGATGGTGGGCCGCCCTGCCCCGGCCCCTGGGGCGCACCGACCAAGGCCTGCACCTCAGCGGTGACGGTGGTGATTTGGCTGGCGTCGAAATGCGTGACGAGCCGATGCAGCAGCGCATCCAGCGTGGTCGCCTGGCTCTTGAGCGCGGTCGTTATGTCGATGACGTGGCCGCCATGGTCGCGGATGGACGCCGTCGCGTCGGGCTGTTGCAGCGCCAACGACGCATGACCGCCCACCAGCGCGATGTATCCACCGGGCGTGGTCGTTGACGCGGCGAGCAGCCCAAACCCATCACCCTGGGGGATGGCGAGTGCGCGACATGACGCGGGTAGCGGCGGCGCGCTCTTCCCTTCGAGCACCGCCAGTTGGCTCAATAGCACGCACTGGTTCAGCACGCTACTTTTTGGCGGCTTGGCGGTGAGCATCTGCGTTTGCTTTTGCAGCACCTGAATCTGTTGCAGCAGCCCAACCAATAACCCCACCTGCGCGGGGGTCGTGGGGAAGTTGGCCAGCAGATGCCGCACATGCACCATCGCCTTGGTCGGCAGGGTACCGAGGAAGGCGACCGACCCCGTGGGCACGGTGGTTGGCTGGCGCTCCAGCGTCACCTCGACCTCGTTGCCGCCCGTCAGCAGATTGATGGTGGGCGGCGTGCCGCCGGGTTCCAGGGTATAGGCGTCATCTTGCGGCGCGAGGTTGCCCAGGCTGATGATCTGCTCATTCGTGGTGTCGATGAGCCATGCCTGATAATGGCTGTCATTCGGTGGTGCCGCCAGACCGGTCAGCCGCAGCAAGAGGCCATTCGATGCACCACCGTTGACGTCGATGAACCGCAGGTCGCCCACCACCGACGCCGTGGCGACCGGGGGCTGCGTGAAGGCTAGGGTGGCCCCGACGAGGACGACGAGCGCCACGGCGGCGGCCAAGACGAGGCGTGCCTGGCGCACCGGCCAGCGGCCCATCACCATGGCGGGCGCGGCGGCGGCCTCGGCGACGGGGGCGGGCAGCGCCTCGGTGGGCAGCACCAGATGGAAGGTCGAGCCTTCCCCCTCGATGCCGCTGCTCTCGACCCAGATCTGCCCGCCCATCGCCTCGGTCAGCACCTTGCAGAGGTACAGCCCCAGCCCATTGCCGATGGTGTTCGAGGTGAGGTCGCGCGGCAAGCGGGCGAAACGGTGAAAGAGCAGCGGGATCTGCGCGGCGGGTACGCCCAACCCATGATCGCGCACGATGACCTCGACGGGTGCGCCAGGCAGCCTGCGGTCGGCGGCCAACGGGTACAGCCGCACCTCGATGGCGGTGCCTGGTGCGGAATATTTGACGGCATTCGATAGCAGATTGGTGAAGATCTGTTGTAGATAGATCTCGTTGCCCCAGATCGTCAGATCCTCGGGGATGCTGACGAAGAGGTCGCGCTCCGTCATGCGCGCCTCGGTCGGGTCTAGCAAGCGCGACGACGCCAGCAGCGTTTCCTTCAGCGGCACGCGGGCTGGCACGAAATCCTCGGGGTGCTGAGCCATCTGGCGGATATCGAGGATGGACCCGATCAGTTGGGTGACGCGTCTGCCGGTGTCATCCAGCGAGTCCAGGTAGGTCGCGCGGCGCTCGGGGGGCATCTCGCGGTTGCGTTGGCGCAAGACGGTGACGTAGTTCATCATCGCCATGATGGGGTTGCGCAGCTCGTGGTTGACGCTGCTGATGAATTGGTCCTTCATCTCGTCCAACTGCTGCGCCTGCTCGATGGAGACGTGCGCAGCGCTGAGCGCGCGAAGGGTCTGTCGAAAGTAGAATTGGTTATAGCTCAGCAGCGT
>JBBQSR010000397.1:0-4075 GCA_038234855.1 Ktedonobacterales bacterium
ACAGTCGCGCACGTTGCATCGGTCGCGCTCTTCGTTCAACGGGCACAAGCGCACTCCCCCGACTTTCAGTTGACGGCGAACAACATCGCTGCCATCACCGAGATCTGTCTGCGCCTGGATGGCGTGCCGTTGGCGATTGAATTAGCCGCCGCGCGGATCAAGCTGTTTGCGCCGCAAGCGCTGCTCGATCGCTTAACCCATCGTTTGCCGCTGTTGACCGATGGGGCGCACGATCTGCCAGAACGCCAGCGTTCCCTGCGCCGAACCATCGAATGGAGTTATGTGCTGCTGTCGCCCGCAGAACAGCGCCTCTTTCAGCATCTGGCGGTCTTCACGGGGGGATGCCAACTCGCGGCGGCGGAGGCCCTGTGGCAGCGAGTTGGTGATGCCACACTGCCTGTTGTAACGGTGATCACCGCCCTGCTCGATAAAAGTCTGCTGTACCGCACCGAGCCAGATGCGGATGAGTCACGACTCGCCATGCTCGAAACTATTCATGAATATGCGCTGGAATGCCTGACCGCCAGCGGCGCCGGAGAAGCCGCCTGCTGGGCGCATGCCCGCTATTATCTCGCCCTGGCCGAGGAAGCCCATGCGGCCCTGTCTGCCGTGCAACCTGATCAGACCTGGTTCGCACGTCTGCACCGTGAGGAAGCGAACTTGCGAACCGCCATGGAGTGGTTGCTTGAACAGGGTGAGCGAGGGGGCAGCATGGAACCCGCTCTCCGCTTGGGTGCAGCGTTAGAACGGTATTGGCTCCCGCACGGATTTGGTGCGGTGGAGGTGCGAACCATGCAGCGCGCCTTGCAAGGACGCGCGACCGCATCGCCCGTTTTCCAAGCCAAGGCACTGTTCAGTGCTGGACATCTGGCGTACAGTGCAAATGATATCGCCAGGACGCTGATCATCGCACAAGAGCTTCATGCCCTGTGCCAAGAGCAAGGCGACCAACGGGGACGGGCGCGTGCGCTGTATCTGTTAGGCAGCGTCGCCTTGATTCAGCATGAGGTGATTGAGGCCTTTCGTTGTTTTGAAGAAGGGTTGGCCTTGCGGCGTGCAGCCACCGACATCGAAGGGATAGCCTGGTCGCTGTTAGATCTGGGGAATGCCGCGCGGGCCATTGGGGAGTACGCCCGTGCCCAGGCATTCCTCGATGAGAGTCTGGCCGTCTTTCATCAGCTCCACCATGCGCTTGGTCCTGCCAGGGTGCTGGATCTGTTGGGCCAACTCCTCTTTGAGCAAGGGCATTTTTCCCAAGCGCGTGGCTGCTTCGCAGAAAGTTACCATCTCTTTCACCACCTCGACATCAAACGCGGCATTTGGAATGGTGCCTACTTCTTGGGAAGGGTCGCCCTCTATCAACATGAGATGGGCCTTGCACGACGCTATGGTGAGGAGAGCCGCACGCGCTGGCTGGAATATGCCGGGGAAGAGGACCCATGGTCGCTGTGGCTTTTGACAAGGACAGCGGTGGTACAGGGAGATGACGCGGCGCTGGCGGCCTTCTTGGAACGGCTGCTGGTTATCGGGCATGCGAAGCATGATCGCCAATGCCTGTATTGGGCAGTGGATGGTGGCGCGCGACGCACCCTCGCCCAGGGCAACGCCGCTGGGGCGGTGCGGCTATGGGGCACGGCCGCAGCGTTGCGCGAATCCGCAGGGCCCTCTGCTGGCCTCATCACTCTCGCCCCGACGCGCAGCATGGCGACGCTGCCCGGAATAGCGCCACACACGACCGCGCCCATGGCCCACGAACACGCTGCGTATGAGCGCGCGCTAGCAACGGCGCGTCACCACCTGGGAAACGCCGCATTCACGACCTTGTTCGCCGAGGGTCGCGCCATGTCATCCGCTCACCTCACCCTCCCAGACCTCCTCCCCACACGCCCACCCCCCGACCCCCTGGCGGGGCTGACGGCGCGCGAATTAGATGTGTTGCGCTTACTTGCCCAGGGATTGACCAGTGCCCAAATGGCTGAGCAACTCGTCCTTGGTCTTGTCACCGTGAATTCGCACATCCGCTCGATTTATGTCAAGCTTGGTGTCACCTCGCGCAGCGCCGCCACGCGCTATGCCATCGAACACGAGTTGCCCTAGATCTGCTCGGTGAATTTTTCGCGGTGGTGTGCTGTCAGTGCGCCGCTCTATTGGCCCCCCTTTGGTTCCTCCATTCTGCGGTGGCATGGTGTCGGAGAAATATCCCCAGTTTTGACGATGCGGGTGGTTGTGTTCGCGGCTACGATACTGAACACGAGCGCAAGCATACAAGGGGGATAGCGGGTATGGGAAACAAACGGGGCATCATTCCACTCATTTGCGTGGTCGCGGTCGTGCTTTCTAGCATGCTCACGGCATGCAGCGGGCAGTCCAGCACGCCGCCGCGCGTTACCAAAGACATCCATGCCAGCAGCGGCGGCAGCATCAGCGACGCGCACGGGGTGACGCTGACCATCCCCGCTAACGCGCTCTCGGGCGATGCCCACGTCACCCTCGCCGACACTGGCCAGCCCGCCCACGCCAAAGGCGACCCGCTCGGCCCCATCTCAGATAGCTTCACCGTGACGGCGACACCCCTCACGGGCAACGCCACGATCACCCTGACGCATCCGGCGACGTTGCAGATCGTGACGCACCCCACGCAGAAGGGGCAAGACATCCTGGTTGCCGAGATGGCGAGCGCCAGCCAGGGCGAGGTGCATCTACACTACGCGCTCACCATCAAGAACGACGTCATTTCCGCGCGCTATGGCGAGTTGGGGGGGCGCGAGTGGGCGGTCTTTTTACCGATCGCGCTCCCGCAGGCCACCCCGACCGAGGGGAATGTGCTTCAGGTGCCGTGGTATGACCAGAGCGGCGTTAGCTGGTGTGTGCCGACTTCGTTGGCCGAGTTGTTGCGCTATTATGACTTCAACGAGAAAGCGGGCGACCCCCTCAATGCCATCTTTGGGCCAACCACCGCGCTGGCGAATTGGCAGATCGCCGGGCAAAGCCATCAGGCGGCTGGTGGGGGGGCCGGGTATGATGAGGCGATCAATATCGGCCTTTCCAGCCCAACGCACAGCGATCCCGGGGGCACCGATGCGCGTATCACGACGTACCTGTGGGATGATAACTTCTTTTTCACCGCCCCCGGCGATACGCCAGCATCGCAAGACCTCACGCACTATGACTTCCAGGACTATGTAGCGCTCATCAACACAGGCGTCTTTGGCCTAGCAGAGCGCAAGCCAGTGGCGATGATGGTGGACGCCTGGTATCACTCAGTCGTCATTGTCGGCGTGGATAGCAAGGGGGTCTTCCTACACAACTCAAATGGTGGTATCGCCGTTCATATGAATTGGGGTGATCTCTTTACCCAGGCGCACACCTATCGCAAGGATGCGACAGGGAAATCCAACGAGATCCACACGATCTGGACGGCGGTCGTCTATAATCTACCGGTCAAGCCACCAGAAAAGCGCACAGGCAGCGTCGTCATCAAACGCGATGACCTATGGTTCACGGATAGCGCGAACAATCGGGTCACGCTCGACTGGGATGGCATCGGCACCCACGGCGCTGGCTATTTCTTCAACGACAGCAGTGATGCCAGCGCGAATGGCCATCTCCACGGCACGGCGGCTTTTCGCAACACGCCACTGCACTATAGCTATCGGGTCGCCAACGTCAGTAACCTCGCGCTGACCTTCCACACCATCGCCGAGCTTTCTGGGCCAAACTATGGCGCGGGCATCGTTCGCCAGAGCAAGGCGGTGAAGGTGCCCCCCTATTCGGTGAGCGATCCCATTACCGGCAGCTTTCCTGCCTTTCCATCAGGCGCGAATGCCATCTTCGCGGTGCGGCTGGCCGAAATCAATGATGACGCCATCAATCAAGATGTCAAGTTCATCCGCATCGACCTGCATGATACCCTTTTCGCCCCTCCGCGCGCGCCCGTGGTACACATCACCGCCCCTGCCCCCAATAGCCATGTGATGGCCAATGTGCCGTTCCACCTTGCTGGCTCGGTGAGCGTGCCATCGAGTGAAAAGCTCTCCGACATCCTCACGGTCTGGAGTGTGAATGACACGCCCAT
>JBBQSR010000398.1:0-4066 GCA_038234855.1 Ktedonobacterales bacterium
GGGCGAGGCCGTCAGCGCCGAAGCCGCCCTGGCACGCGAGGGGCTGCCAGGCATCCGCCGCGACCTGGGCGAACTGTGGAAGATCGCCAGCTTGCGGGTGGTGGTCGCGTTGCAAGCCCTCAGCTTCTTCGTCTTTGGGGCCACCTCGCTCTTTTTGACGCAACTTGTCCATGATCAATTCAATGTCTCGATCCCCTTGGCAGCGACCATCACCGGTGCTGTGCTGATCGTTGGGGGTATCACCGGCCTGCTCTCGGGAGGTGCGATCTCTGATGCGCTGGTGCGGCGCTACCCAGGCGCGCGGGTGCTGGTGAGCGGCTGGGGCTTCGCGCTGGCGGTGCCCACCTTCGCCATCGCCGTGCTGGCGATGATCTTCGATTTCGGCTTGTCTAAAGAAGTGCGACTCTATGGCCTCTTCGTGCCGTTCTTCTTCCTAGCCGTGGCGCTCTTGCAGGTGAATAGCGGACCGCTCACCGCAGTGTCGCAGGACGTGGTGTCGCCGGTCAAGCGCGCGGCGGCGGTCGGCCTGACGTTGATGCTCTCACACCTGTTGGGCGATCTCTTTTCGCCCTCCATCGTTGGTCTGCTGGCAGACAGTCTCAAGGATTTCGCGGGCACCAAGGCGTTTGGCTATGCCTTGCTGATCACCTGCGTGCCGATCTTGATCGCGGCGGCCATTGTCGGCATCTGGGGCGCACGCTTCGTCAAGGGCGATGAGGAGCGTGCCCAGGGCGCGACGGCGTAGGCCCACCGCCCCCGAGCGAGACGGCGTGTGGTTGTTACCGCCCGCCGTCTCATGCTTTGACAAGGCTCTGTCGCTCCGTTATACTGAGGGTGCGAATAAGCAAGGATGAGGAAGTAGCATGGTGTCACAACGACCCCAGGGCGGGCGCGACGCGGCGGCAGGCGGCATCAATCGGCTCGTGCTTGTCGCGGGGTCGGCGGCCATCGTCGCGTTGCTCTCGCTCGCCGTCATTGTGGCCTCTTTGGCGGGGATAGGCGGTCATTCGACCATCGCCATCCCCGCGACGGAGACGCCCACTGCGACCCTCACCCCGACGCCGACGTTGCACGTGTTGCCGACGCCACTGATCGGGCAATTCGGCGCAAAGGCGCTCTGTTCGCCAGATCAATTAGCCGCCACCGTCTATGACCCGCAGACGGGGCAGACGCTGCTGGCGCACAATGCCGACCGTGCCCACCCCATCGCCAGCACCACCAAGATGATGACGGCCCTGGTCGTCCTCTTTTATGGCAATAACCTCGACCAAAAGATCACCATCACCAGCGCGATGTATTACAACGAGATCGTCCCGCTCAAACAAGCCTCCGCGACGGTGATGGGCATCAACGGTCCCGGCGAGCAATATACCCTGCGCGATCTGCTCTATGGGCTGCTGCTGCCCTCGGGCGATGACGCGGCGGTCGCCATCGCCGACGGCATCTCCGGCTCAGAGACGGCCTTCGTAGCACGGATGAATGGGCTGGCCCACTGGTTGCAACTCACGCAAACGTCGTATAGCAACCCGCATGGCCTCGACCAGATCCATCATCACAACCTCAGCTCGGCGGCGGACCTGGCGCGGCTGGCCCAGGTGGCGATGTACCTGCCCGACTTTCGGCGGATCGTCGCGACGCCCAGCTACACCATCCCCGCGAATGCCACGCATCCCGCGCTGAAGCTCACCAGCACCAACATCTTGCTGACGGCGGGGAAGTCGCTGGGCATCGATGGCGTGAAGACGGGCTTCACCGGCTGCAAAGACACCGACACGGGCGACCTGGGCGCGGGCGATTGCGTCGTGTTGCACGCGCTGCTCGGCGGCCATGAACTGTACGTCGTGGTGCTGGGCGACGGTGCCGGGAACGAGCGGTTCATCGACGGCGCGGCGCTGGTCGCCTGGGGCTTTCAGGAAGAGGGCGTGACCTCGGCCAAGGCCCCTTTCATCAGCCTGACACCGACCCCCCTTCCATAAATGGGGCACTCTTGTGGTACACTGAAGCCAAATGGATACACCACACCTTTCCGCACCTACCCCCCCTGAGCACGCCTACGCCGCGTGGCTGGGGCAAGCAAGCCACCCGGTATGGATCGTCGGCGGGGCGCTGCGCGATGCCCTGGCGGGCCAAGTGGCGCACGACATAGATCTGGTGGTGGCGGGCGACGCGCTAGCCTTCGCCCGCCAGATGGCCCACGCCCTAGGCGGCACCCCCGCCAGCATCGCCCCGCAGGGGGCGGTAGCCCGCGTCACCTTCGCGGATAGCGCCATCTTTTTCGACATCGCCGCGCTAGACGGCGCGGACATCGCGGCGGATCTGGCGACGCGCGACTTCACCGTGAACGCGCTGGCGCTGCCCGCGACGGCGGCGCATGTGACGGCGCTGCTCGCGGGCGACATCGCCGCCGTGCGGGGCGACATCATTGATCCGCACGGTGGGCTGGGCGACCTGGCGGCGCGACGGCTGCGACTGGTGCGGCCCGACGCCCTGACGCGCGACCCCGTGCGGGTGCTGCGCGCGGCACGGCTGATGACCCGGCTCGACCTCGCCCCCGACGCGGCGACGTTGGCGGCGACCCAGGCTGCCGCGCCCGCGTTGGCCGCGCAAGCCCCCGAACGGCTGACCGCCGACCTGTACGCGATGCTCAGCCACCCCAACGGCACCCAGGCGATGCGGGCGCTCGACGCCATGGGCGCGCTGACGGTGCTGGTGCCACCGCTGATCCCCTGTCGTGGGCTGACGCAGGGCCGTCTGCACCACTGGGACGTCTTCGATCACACCCTCGAGGTGATCGACTCGATGGACCGCGTGGTGGCGCTGATGCAGGCGCACCAGCGGAGCGCGGATGACGCCACCGAGGATCTGCCCGAGGGGCGCGTGGCCCAGCCCCGCGCGCTGGATCTCGGCGGCCAAAACATCCCCCTGCTGGCGCGGCTGGGCGAGGTGCTGGCGGAGGGCCAGACGCGCCTGACCCTGCTGAAGGTCGCCGCGCTCTTTCACGATGTCGGCAAGCCGCTCACCCGTGGCGTGCGGGCGAATGGCGACATCCACTTCCAGGGGCACGCTGAGGCCGGGGTGCCGCTGACGACGCCCGTCCTGACCGGCTGGCGGGTAGGCCGGACGGCGCGGCGCTACGTGGAGGGCGTGGTGGCGTGCCACATGCGCCCCAGCCAACTCGCCGGGCCGCAGGGGCTGACCGACCGTGCCGCGCGGCACTACCTGCGCGACGCGGGGGAAGCGGGCATCGACACCGCCATCTTCTCCTTGGCCGACCATCTGGCGGTGTATGGGCCTGAGCCGCTTACGTCCTTTTGGCACCATCACTACGGCGTCGTGGCCGAGTTGCTGCGCCGCGTCTACACCGAGCCGCAGCGGGTGCTGCCCGCCCGCCTCATCGACGGCAACGACCTGATGGCGCGCTTCGGCATCACCCATGGCCCCGAGATGGGGCGCATTTTGGGCATCGTCGAGGCCGCGCACCTGAACGACGAGATCGCCACGCGCGCCGAAGCCCTGGCCCTGGTCGAACGCCTCATCGCGGAGGGGTGATGCCCGTTCGTGTGGGACGCGGCCCGTTCATCTTGGCGCTCTCGCGGCACAAAGGGCCGCTCATTCACTGGGAATGAGCGGCCCTTTGTCACGCACAGGCGATCATGGCTTCGTCTTTGGCGGGGGACCAGAGCAGTAATCCCACGCGTTGTTGGGGATCGTCTCGTGCAGGGTGACGCAGACCTTCGTCGGTCCACCGTTGCCGGTGCCTTGGGTGTGGGGCACGTTATTCGCCAGGAACCAGTCAGTGCTGGTCTTGCCATTCGAGCTATAGGTGGCCTTCACGACGCCTTGCGGGACGAGGAATTCCTGCGGTTTGTGGTCGACGCCGACGCCAAGGGTCGTCTTTTCCATCTCGGCGGTGATCATCATGCGCCACCAGATCGGGGCGGCCCCGGTGATGCCGTCGATGTGGTACATGTAGTCGCTGGTCAGGTCGTTGCCCACCCAGACCCCGCCCGTGTAGTCCATCGTGTAGCCCATCGCCCAGTCATCGGCGAGGTTATCGGTGGTGCCG
>JBBQSR010000399.1:0-4030 GCA_038234855.1 Ktedonobacterales bacterium
AAGCCACGGCTGCGGGCTGGCAAGCGCGGCTTCTCATAGGGGTAGAGGCGCGTCACTTTGGGTCGCCCCAAGTGGCGTAACGTCAGACCCATGCCTTGCAGGATTCCACGCATGCGTTATGCCTCACCCTTGATTTTCAAGCCCTGCTTCTCGATCTTCTCGCGCAGCTTGAGGATGCCCTCGATCAGTTGCTCGGGGCGCGGCGGGCAGCCAGGTACATAGACGTCCACCGGCACCAACATATCGACGCCCTGCACGGTGTAATAGCTGTCATAAAACTCGCCGCCACTGTTGGCGCATTGGCCCATCGACAGCACCCATTTGGGGTCGGGCATCTGCTCGTAGAGGCGCACCAGGCGGGGAGCCATCTTGTTGCAGACGGTGCCCGCGACGATCATCAGGTCAGCCTGACGGGGGCTAGAACGGAAGACCTCCGACCCCCAACGGCTCAGGTCATAGTGGGCCTGCGCGGCGGCGATCATTTCGATGGCGCAACAGGCCAACCCATAGCCCAGCGGCCAGATCGAGCGGCTGCGCGCGAAATTTTGCGCCCAGGTCAGCATGTCGCCGAAGTTGGTCATCACCACATTCGCTTCTTGCTGGCCCGCGATGTATTCGGCGGGCGTTTGGGGGTAAATGAATGCCCCCTTCTTGCCGCCCGTGTTGGATGGTGCTGTCATGATCCTTGCTCCTCAAAGCGGGAAAACTCGCTAGTGCTTCCTCTATAGTATAGCACGCCCCGCGCCCAGATGCCGCCGCAAGTCCTGCCCGACTGCCATGGGGATGACAAGGGGGATTTTTTCGGCGAATAATTATGGCTATCTGCGCGCGTGACCACACATGGCACCCATGATGGGCAAGGATAGGGTCGCGTAATCGCGCGGGGCAACAAGGACGGTGGGCGAGTAAAACCGTGCGATGTCCGCCCGCCGTCCTCATTGCCCCGCGCTCATCAGGGCCTCACCCGCGCAGGCGGGCTACGTGATCGCACGCGCGGGTTCACCCGCTGGCCCTTGCCGTGCGCTGTTCCCGCTGCGCGCCTCCTTCGTCGTATAATGGGGGAAAGATCGCCGCGAACGGCAGCGAGAGGGGCACGCATGGCAGGGCAACACGCGGAACGGGGACACATGCTGATCGGCCAATCGGGCGGGCCGACGGCGGTCATCAACGCTAGCTTGGTGGGGGCCATCCACGAGGCGCAACGGTCGGACGCGGTAGATGGCATCTATGGCGCGCTCAACGGCATCGAAGGCGCGTTGGCGCGACGCATCATCGATCTGCGGCGCGAATCGGCGGCGACGCTAGATGCGTTGCTGCACACGCCATCCGCCGCGCTAGGGTCGTGCCGCTATAAGCTGCAACCCGACGACCCCGCCCGCGCCGTCAACCTGATGCGCGACCTGGGCATCCGCTACTTTCTCTACATCGGCGGCAATGATTCGGCTGATACGGCGCACCGCATCGCTCAGGCGGCGGAGGCGATGGGCTATGACCTGCGCGTCATCGGCATCCCCAAGACCATCGACAATGATCTGCCCATCACCGACCACTGCCCCGGCTATGGCAGCGCTGCCCGCTTCATCAGCATGATGACACAAGATTCCGCGCGCAACACCGAGGCCATGCCCGAACACTACCCCGTCAAGATCGTCGAGGTGATGGGGCGCTACGCTGGCTGGCTGGCAGGGGCGGCGGCCCTCGGTCGCCAGCACCCCGAGGACGCACCACATTTGATCTATATGCCCGAGCGCGCCTTCGACCACAACGACTTTCTGAGCCGTGTGCGGGCGACAGTGCGGCAGCGAAGCTATTGCGTGGTGGTGGTGGCCGAGCACCTGGCCGACACTGACGGGCGGCAGTTGGGCGAGGCCATGTCGCAGGGCGTCGATGCCTTTGGGCATCCGTTGGTGGCGGGCGTCGCGCAGACACTGGTCGATCTGGTGCGCGGCGAATTGGGCATGCGAGCGCGTTTCGACAAACCAGGTGACATGCAACGGATGTCCACCCTGCACATCTCGTCCAGTGACCGTGACGAGGCCTATCAGGCCGGACGCATGGCGCTGCGCTACGCCGTGCGCGGGATGACGGGCAAAATGGTGACGCTGGTGCGCGCCCCTGGGCCGCGCTATGCCATCGAAACGGGCTTGGCCGACCTAGAGCGCATCGCCAATGAGCAAAAGCTGCTCCCCGCCGACTATGTGACGCCCGATGGCACCAACGTCACCCCGGCTTTCCTCGACTACGTGCGCCCCCTCATCGGCGATCCCTTGCCACAGCACGCGACCCTGCGCGGCGAACGACTGCAATAGTTCGTCCAACGTGAGCGGGCTGGCGGTAAAAACCTCCCGTCGGGTCGGTTCCACGGGGCAACGCTCGCTCGGTCGCGGGCTACGCTGACGCATCAGCCCCCTGTACCGCGCCTGAACGCTGCGGTGAGGGTGGTGATCGCGTTATCCGTCGGAGCAATCCTCCGAAAAATTGCGCTATGCCTTCGCCGCCTCATCAGTTTTTCGAGCATATCTTGACAAAAAGCCCCGCTGTAAGTATAGTATGCATATCCAGTATGTATATACTGAGTATGCATACACGGAGATTGCTAGACATGTCATTGAAATTCGGCATCCTCGGGTTGATGGCGGAAGAGCCGCTGCATGGGTACGAGATCAAGAGCCGCTTCGAGTCGCTGATGGGCGGCGCGTGGGAAGTCAACATCGGCCAGATCTACGCGACCCTGCAACGGCTGGAACGCGACGGCCTCATCGCCACCGCTGGCGAGCGCGGCGACCGGGGCAAGCTGGCCTATCAATTGACCGAGCAGGGCGCGCGTGAGTTCACCGCCTGGCTGAGCCAGCCAGAGGCCGGGCAATCGCTGCTGCACGAAGACTTCTCAGTCAAGCTGCTACTTTTACGCCGCCTTGCCCATGCGGATCTCGCGGCCCTGCTGCACCGCCAGCGACGGATGCAATTGCAACACCTACGCGACCTAGCGGCGATGGATCGTCAGGCGCGCGACGCTGGCCGCGCTGACCTCGCGCTCATCATCAAGGGCGCGATCTTGCACACCGAGGCGGATATCAAATGGCTGGATCTCTGCCTGGATGAGGTCGCGGATCAGCAATCACCAGCACCATAATTGCACTCGTGAGGGAGGCCCTGCACCATGATCGATCTCACCGATGTCACGAAATCTTACGAGAAAACCGCCCCATCGCCCACACTCAGCGTCTCTCTGACGGTGCCTACCGGGCAGTTCGTCGCGGTGATGGGCCCATCGGGCAGCGGCAAATCGACACTGCTCAACCTGATCGCTGGGCTAGATCGCCCCACTAGCGGGCGCGTGGCGGTCAATGGCCTCGCCATCGGCACGCTTGGCGAGGCCGCGCTGGCACGCTATCGCCGCACGCAACTCGGCTTCATCTACCAATTCTTCAATCTGCTCAACCAACTGACAGTGCTCGATAACGTCACCTTGCCCGCGCAACTGGCGGGCACCCGCAACGGGGTGGCGCGACGACAGGCGCTAGCGCTGCTTGACCAAGTGGGGATGAGCGACAAGGCGCAGGAGTACCCCGCCAAGCTGAGCGGGGGGCAGCGGCAGCGCGTCGCCATCGTGCGCGCACTCATCAACCGCCCGCCCGTGCTGCTGGCCGATGAACCGACGGGCGCGCTCGACAGCCGCAGCGGCGAAGAGGTGATGGGACTGCTCGCGGGCATTCACCGCCAGGGCCAGACGATCCTGCTGGTGACGCATGACGCGCGGCTGGCCGCGACCTATGCCGAGCGCATCATCACGCTGCGCGATGGGCGCGTGGCCGATGACGCGCTGATGCAGGTCGCCGCGCCCGCCAGCACAGCGGATCTCGTCCATCTGCACCGGGGGGAGGAATAGACGATGCGCGCAATCTTTACCAAAATCAGCGGCGATTCACGGCGGCACCCCGTCCCCGCGCTGATCATCGGCATCATCGCACTGCTGGCGGTCGGCGTCGGGTCGCTGGCGCTCGTACTCTATAGCGCGTCGTCTGCCCCC
>JBBQSR010000400.1:0-4026 GCA_038234855.1 Ktedonobacterales bacterium
GAGGTGCAGCGTGTCGCCCGCCACCGCGCCCGCCGCCAGCCACGCCGCCGCCGTGGGGAAGTCGCGCGGCAACCGCCAGTCGCGCGCCCGATACCCCTGCCCGCCAGGGATGTGAAAGCGCCGCAGATCCGCCCCGTGCTCGACGGTGATGCCCACCTGCGCCAGCATCGCCAGCGTCAGCCGCACGAAGCTGGCCGAGCGCACGGCATCCACGATCTCGACCTCCACGGATGGCCCGATCAGCGGTCCCAGCAGCAGCAACGCGCTCAGATATTGCGAACTGCGCGCCCCCGAGATGCGCGTCAGCCCCCCATGGATGCCCGCGCCGCGCAGGGTGATGGGCAGCAAGCCCCCCGGCTGTCGCGCCGTCACCGCCACGCCCAACTGCCCCAGGGCATCCAGCAGGTCGCCGTTGGGTCGCTGCCCCAATGATTCGGTGAAGGTCGTAGTAAAGTGAACCTCGGGCAGGGTCGCGCAGACGCCCAGCAGCAGCCGCAGCACCGCGCCCGCGTTGCCGACATCCAGCATGATGGGCTGGGCTGCCGTCGCGGCGGGCCAGTGCCCGGCGGTGCCTGTCACGCGCAACGTCTCGTCGTCTTCCCACGTGACGGGGGTGCCCAGGCTCGCCAGCGCGGCGACCGCCACGCGCGTGTCATCCGAGCGCGGCAGCCCCGCCACGCGCGATGGGCCGTCGCCCAGCGCGGCCAGCAGCAGCGCCCGCACGGCGGGGTACTTCGCTCCCGGCAGGTAGGGTGTGCCCGCCAGCAGCGTGCCGGGGTGAATGGTCACATGGTTGGGCAGGTGCGGAGCGATGATGGGCGACATGCGTGGGAAGCCTCCTCCATTGAGCATACCGCGCATGGCAAGCGTCGCTGGGGATGGCTGGTGGTTTTAACCGCCAGCCCGCCCAATGTCGACGCAAGTTGCCCCTAGGCGGTCGTCACCGGGGCATTGCCCGCGCCGCTATAGAGGTCCTCGGCCTTGGCGTTGTCGACCTGATAACGGAAACCGCACAGGCCGCACTGCGCCACCGTCTGCTTGGCCCCGATGGGAAAGACCGGAATGAAGAACAGCGTGAACCATCGGCGCGACTGCACCGCTGCGGTCATCGCGTCGCGGTGGCAATTCGGGCAATTCAACACGCGCTGTCCCAGGACGTTGTTGCGCGACCGCAAACCCCAAATGATCATGGTGGCATCCTTTTTTCGTGGCGATTCGCCGCACACGCGGCACCTGCGAGCATTCTAGCAACCGCCATGCCGCGTGTCAATCGCCGCTGTGCGCCCACGGCAACGCGCCCCATCGCGGGTGCGACGGGGCGCGCCTTGAGCCGCTGGTTAGCCGCCCAGTTCCAGGCGACGGGCGCGCAGCTTGCCGAGCGTCTCTTCCTGCGCGGCCAGGCGGTCGCGCTCGGTCTGCACGACATCGGGCTTGGCGCGGCTGACGAATTGCTCATTCGCCAGCTTGGCGCGGGTGCGCTCGGCGTCGCCCGCCGCCTTGGTGATGGCGTCGTCCAGCCGCTTGCGCTCCTTGTCGAGATCGACCAGCCCTTCCAACGGCAGGTAGATCTCGACCTCCTCCACCAGCAGGGTGATCGCCCCCTCGGGCTTTTTCGCCAGCTTGGCCAGCACCTCTGGCGGATTCGTCGTCGCCAGCCGCTCGATGATGGCCGATTGCTCGCGCAGCAGCTTCGCCCGCGCGCCGCCGACCAGGATCACCTGAATCCGCCGCCCCTGCTCGACATCAGACGACTGACGTGCGTCGCGGATGCGCGTGATGATGCCTTGCAGCAGCACGAAATCCGCCTCGGCCTTGTCGTCGAATTGCCGCTGCTCCGCCGCAGGCCAACGCGCGACGATGAGCGCCGGACGCGGCATATGGGCATGCAGACCCGGCCTCGCCGCGAGATCTTCCATCCCTTTCGTGTCCTTCGTGGCATCTTCGTATCCTCCCCCTTGCCCGATGAGATACTGCCACAATTCCTCGGTGACGAAGGGCATGAAGGGGTGCAGCAGCCGCAACGCGCGGTCCAGCGTGCCGCGCAGGATGGCCGCCGTGGTCGTCCGCGCGGGGGTCGCGCCTTCGCCTGCCATCTGGATCTTGGCGATCTCGAGATACCAGTCGCAGAAGTCCGACCAGAGGAAGTCGTAGATCTGGCGGCCCGCCTCGCCAAACTGATAGTCCTCGATCAGTTGCGTGGCATCATGCGTCAGCCGTTGGGCACGCGAGAGAATCCACTTATCCGCCAGGGTGCGCGGCTTGATGTCCTCGAGCGGGGTCAGGGGGCCAGCGAAGTCGGCGGTGGTCATCAAGACAAAGCGACCGGCGTTCCAGATCTTGTTGGCGAAGTTGCGGTTGCCGACGATGCGCTGCGGCGACAGCTTGATGTCGTTGCCCGGCGTCGAGGTCGTGACCAAGGTGAAGCGCAGGGCATCCGCGCCATATTGCTCGACCGTCTCGATGGGGTCTAACCCATTTTTCAGCGACTTGCTGACTTTGCGGCCCTGCTCGTCGCGGATGAGGCCATGCAGATAGACGGTGTGAAATGGCAACGCCCCCGTGAAGTGGAGGCCCGCCATGACCATCCGCGCGACCCAAAAGAAGATGATGTCATAGCCCGTCTCCATGACGCTCGTCGGGTAATACGCCGCCAGATCCGCCGTATTGTCCGGCCAGCCCAGCGTGCTGAAGGGCCACAGCCACGAGCTGAACCATGTGTCCAGCACATCCGGGTCTTGCGCCAGATCGCTGCCGCCACAGTTGGGGCAGGCATCGGGGTCGGTCTTGCTGACGGTGGTGGCGCTGCAATTCGCGCAATACCACGCGGGGATGCGGTGGCCCCACCACAACTGGCGCGAGATATTCCAGTCGCGGATGTTGGTCAGCCAGTTCGTATAGATTTTGTCGAAGCGTTCGGGGACGAAGTGCAACTGCCCATAGCGCAGCGCGTTCAGCGCGGGGGTGGCAAGTGGCTGCATCTTGACGAACCACTGCTTCGAGATCAGCGGCTCGATCACCGCGTCGCACCGCTCACAGTGCCCGATGGGGATCGTGTAATCGTCTTGCTTGATGATGCGCCCCGCCGCTTCGAGATCCGCCAGCACGCGCGCGCGCGCCTCGTAGCGGTCTAGCCCGGCATATTTGCCCGCGTGCTCGGTCATCTTGGCATCGAAGCCGATGACCTGAATCTGCGGCAGGGCATGGCGCTGGCCGATCTCGAAGTCGGTGGGGTCGTGCGCGGGCGTGACCTTGACCGCGCCGGTGCCGAAGCTCATCTCGACCGCATCATCCGCGACGATGGGGATGAGCCGCCCCATCAAGGGCAGCACGACATTGCGCCCGATCCAGTCGCGGTAGCGCTCATCTTGCGGATGAACGGCGATGGCGGTGTCGCCCAGCATCGTCTCTGGCCGCGTGGTGGCGACGACGATCAGGTTGCCCTGCGGCGGATCGCCCTCCTGCGGCTCTAGCGGATAGCTGATGTAGGTCAGCTTGCCGGGGGTGTCCTGGTTGATGACCTCTAAGTCTGAGATGGCGCTCATGTCGTGCGGGCACCAGTTGATGATGCGTTCGCCGCGATAGATCAAGCCTTCGTCATAGAGCGTGACGAAGACCTCGCGGACGGCTCGCGACAGCCCTTCATCCAGGGTGAAGCGTTCGCGCGACCAATCCACCGACGAGCCGAAGCGCCGCATCTGCGTCTGGATGCGCGTCTTATATTGGGCGACCCACTCCCAGATCTTTTCGACGAAGGCGTCGCGGCCCAGCTTGTGGCGGTTGGTGCCCTCGGCGGCCAGGTGGCGCTCGACGACGGCCTGGGTGGCAATGCCCGCGTGGTCCTCGCCAGGCACCCACAGCGTGGGGTCGCCACGCATGCGGTGATAGCGGATCATGATGTCTTCGAGCGTCGCCGTCAGCATATGCCCCATGTGCAGCACGCCCGTGACATTCGGCGGCGGCAGGCTGATGGTGAAGGGCTTTTTGTCGGGGTCTGGGCGTGGCTTAAAGTAGCCGCCATCTTCCCAG